>NZ_CFJNYH010000001.1:0-181179 GCF_984815275.1 Coprobacillus sp. | reverse complement strand
AAAAATCGTGTTTTTTCCTTTATTTATCACAGTTTCTAGGTACTATGACATGTATGCGCAGGGCGGTGTTACATATACGCCCTATGCGTTCGCCTAAAGGCGAAATGGAACAGAGGTCTTTGATTTCCTCTTGCATGGAAGATACAGTAAACAAAAAGCCCAGTAAAGAGTGCAAAGCACCACCAATGGCGGCAATGCTCTTGACAGGGCTTTTCCTTTTCTGTGGTGGGTAATCAAGAGGAAGAAAGAAAAAGTGTGTATTTTTCAAGGTAGAAAAAATATCAAAGGGTATGCTGATTTTTATTGTAGCGGATATATGGAACTGTTATAATATGAATATGAAGAAAGCGACAAATTAGAATTTGGAGGTATCCTATGAAACGAGAATTAGGAATTGCTAGATGTGGTCTTGCATGTTGTTTGTGTTCAGAAAATGTTGAGTGCAATGGTTGTGGCTCAAACGGTTGTCCAGGTAATGATACTTGTGAAAATAAAAAATGTTCGGTTGTAAAAGATTTGACACATTGTTATAAGTGTGAAGAAAATTGCAAGAAAGGATTATTGAGAAAAATTAAACCATACACATTTACTCTATTTGCTAAAAAATATGGAGAAGAAAAGCTTTTGGATTGTTTAGAGAGAAATGAGAAAAATGGAGTTGTGTATCATCGAGATGGCATAAACGGAGATTATGATGATTTTGATGATGTAGAGCAGTTAATGAATTTTATCTTGACAGGAGTGCGATAAATCCCAGTTTGACAACTTCATATCCATACACACAAAGCAGTTAGTCTTAGGATTGACTGCTTTTTAAAAAGACACCATTTCAGTAATGATGTCTTTTGAGTGTTATTTTATAGTCATATCAAGGCTCATTCAACCGTGGTAAATTCGTGGTAAAATGAATGCTTTTTTATACTTCAAAATGCTTGAAAGTACAGTAGTTATACGGATAATCGAAAATTAGATATAAAATTTATATAAAAATAGTGTAGTATTTATGGGTATATAATCTAACCAATAGTTGGAATGTAAATTTAGACATGATGTGATAAATAAGAGAACTATTAACGTATATAATCTAACCAATAGTTGGAATGTAAATATATTAGAGTTATTGCTGATTACGATATGTTATTTAGTATATAATCTAACCAATAGTTGGAATGTAAATTTGGGACTAATGCTTCGCTTGAACGTGCTTCCTCGATGTATATAATCTAACCAATAGTTGGAATGTAAATTTATGTAAGTTGTGTACAAATCTAATGCTTAGTGATGTATATAATCTAACCAATAGTTGGAATGTAAATTTGGAACAATAATAATACTTATCGAAAATACGCTCCAGTATATAATCTAACCAATAGTTGGAATGTAAATATGAATATGATTTTGAAATTGGATATCATGGAGCTGTATATAATCTAACCAATAGTTGGAATGTAAATACTGGAGATAGTGAGTTAGGAAATAAGATTGTAAAATCGTATATAATCTAACCAATAGTTGGAATGTAAATTTTGATTTAGATGAAGATAGAAAGTCTATATTGAATGGTATATAATCTAACCAATAGTTGGAATGTAAATCCCTTCTAAAGTGCTTCCTAGAATAACAAGCGATCCCTGTATATAATCTAACCAATAGTTGGAATGTAAATAATAATGTCGCTGCGGCACTTGCTTGCTGGTCCTTGGTATATAATCTAACCAATAGTTGGAATGTAAATTTATCATAAAATGATGTGCTCCCTACATTTGCTTTGGTATATAATCTAACCAATAGTTGGAATGTAAATATGATAAAGATAAGTTTTCTAATTTTAAGTGTTCTCTGTATATAATCTAACCAATAGTTGGAATGTAAATCTTAGAGAACAGTTTAATTGTGTTGTGTCTTGCTCTGTATATAATCTAACCAATAGTTGGAATGTAAATTTGCATCGCAAAGCCACGCATATATCTATAGGAGGTGGTATATAATCTAACCAATAGTTGGAATGTAAATTTGAATGTTCCTCTTGCTTTTACAGGTATTGTTAATTAGTATATAATATAACCAATAGTTGGAATGTAAATCCATATGAATTGATTCTAATCTTTAAATTAGCGGTCTCGTATATAATATAACCAATAGTTGGAATGTAAATTTAAATGCTGTTTTGAAATACTGACTATACAAGTGATGAATTAAAGATTATAGTTTAATACCAACATATGATGTTTCGAAACTTAATGATTTATTTAATTATATTTTGTGAAGAAATAACAAAAAGAGAAGGACTTTACTTCAAAGTTAATTTTCTCCACCTTTATTCTAATAACATAGTTTAATTAATCTTTAATAGCCCATCTCATTTTGGTTGATTTGGCACGACTATTCATATGACATTCTTCTTTACTAGGTCTTATAACATTCCTTGCAGCATCACTATAAATACCAAGATTCTTCATTTCTTTAAAGGCCTTTTTAACAATTCTATCTTCTCCAGAATGAAAAGTAAGTATCGCAACTCTTCCGCCTGATTTAAGAATATTGGGGAGTTTTTCCATAAATTCAATAAGAACATCAAATTCATTATTGACCTCAATACGTAATGCTTGAAAAACTCTTGCAGCAGACTTTTTAATAGACTCTTTTCTTTCGTTTACAGGAATGAAAGAAAGGCTTTTTTCAATAATTTTATATAGGTCAGTTGTGGTTTCAATCAGACGCCCAGTTTTTAAGAATGAATCTATATTTTTAGCAATTTCTTTAGCATATGGTTCATCTGAATTATCAATGAAAAGTTGCTCTAATTGTGTTTTATTTAATTCTTGTAATTTTTGTGATGCAGGAATCCCTTTTTCAGGATTTAATCTTAGATCTAACGGACCTTCTTTTTTATATGAAAATCCTCTCTCAGGATTATCTATCTGCATAGAAGAAACACCTAAATCTGCTAATACAAAATCAAATAAACCAACTTCTTTTGAAACATAATCAATATCTTTAAAATTGCATTGTTTAATTGTTAGGAGTTCTTCACCATATCCTTTATTGAAAAGTCTTTCTTTTGTTTTAACGCTTTCTATAGGATCAATATCTAAAGCATACATATGACCAGTATGATTTAAACATTCAAGCATCTTTAAAGTATGTCCTCCATAGCCTAAGGTACAATCTAATCCAATTTGACCTTCTTGAATATCTAGAAACTCTAAGATTTCATTAACCATAATAGATAGATGCATACCTACTGGTGTACTTCCCTTTTTAATAACTTTTTCTATGGTTTCAGGATATAAATCAGGATTTAATTCTTTATATTTCTCATTATATTTCTTGGGATGAGTCCCACTATATCTTACTCTTCTTTTGTGTTTAGGTTCCATAATAGTATACCTTTCTTATAATTGTTATGAATACAAAATCTATATTATCATTATAGAAGATTGTATGTCTATAGTTATCTTTAAAGTTGCTTTTTTATAATGATAGTTTTTATATAAGGCACATATAGTTTTAATAAATCATGAATGATGAAAAGAAATTATAAGAATTGAATTCTTACTTTATTTGAAAGAAATTTGATTTCTCTATGTTATCTGTGTTACAATGTGCACATGTCAAATTGAAAGGAAATAGGTATGGGAAAAGTTAATAAATTAGGACAATACAAAGGTATTCAAGTCAAAGTAGAAAAACATATTGCGACTGATGAAGAAGTTAATCAACAAATTGAAGCAATGGTTTCACAAAATCCAACTTTTGTAGAAAAAGATGGAGAAGTAGCTCATGGTGATATGACAACAATTGATTTTGAAGGTTTCAAAGACGGAGTTGCTTTTGAAGGTGGTAAAGCAGAAGGTCATCAATTAGAAATTGGTTCAGGTCAATTTATACCAGGGTTTGAAGAACAAATGATTGGAATGAAAAAAGGTGAAACTAAGGATTTAAACCTTACATTCCCTGAAGATTATGGGATGGCTGATTTAGCTGGTGCTGATGTTGTCTTTAAAGTGAAATTACATAAAGTTGAAAATAAACAGGAGTCTGAATTAAATGATGAATTTGTTGCATCTTTAAATGTTCCAAATATGCAAACAGTTGAAGATTTACAAAATCAAATGAAAGTTCAACTTCAATCTCAACATGATCAAACATATAGAACAAATGTAGAAAACGCTATTTTTGAAAAATTAATTGAAGATAGTGAAGTAGAAGTTAATGATGAAGATATTCAAAGAGCAATGGAACAGCATATTCAACATATACGTATGGATTTAGCAAAACAAGGTATGCAATTGGAACAATATTTACAAATGATGGGAAGCACGGAAGAAGCTTTACGTCAACAAATTGAACCATCAGCAAAACAACAAGCAACATTTGAAGCTATTATTGATGAAATTGCAAATGTAGAGAACTTAACAACTACTGATGAAGAAATTGATCAACAAATTGAAATGATTGCTCAACAAAACCAAATGACTAAAGAAGAAGTCTTAGAACGTGTAAGTGCTGCTGATTTAAAACATGATTATAATCGTGTAAAAGCAAGTCAATTGGTTATTCAAAGTGCAAATATTAATGAATAATAATTGTTCTAATAGAATTAAAGAGATATTTTATGGAATAGAAGTATGTCTATTCCTTTTTTATATTATTATAAAATCATTTCATTTAAAAAGTATCATAATAGCATATGTTTTTTTCACAAGTATTATTATAAATAATTGTAATTAAAAAAGTAAATAGTTATAATCAAATTAAGATATTTTAAAAATGAATAAAAATAGGAATTGGGAGGAATGAAAAGTTGGAAACTGAGATTGATAAATATTTTGTAACTGAAAAGAAATTAGATGACTTGATAAATCAGGGAGACACGTATATTGTTTTTGATACCAATGTTTTATTAGCTGCATACCAATGGCGTAATGCTACCAAGGAACAAATAGAAAAAATAATAAATAAGTTTTATAATGAGAATAAGTTGAAATATTCCATGCAAGTTATAAAAGAATTTTCTAAAAACAGAGTCTTTTTAATTCGTGAAAGGATAAATGATGTAGCAAATGAAATGGATATGCTTACAAATGTAACACCTTTAGAAAAACTTATACCAATATTAAATGGAAAAGAAATTTATATGAAAACTCAGGAAATTCAAAAAGATTATATAAGGTACATAAACTTATATAGGGATCAACTTAAAATTATCAAAGATGAATTAAAGAAACTTGTAAGTGATGATAGCTTTTTTAATTTGATTTATAATACAGCTCAAGGAAATATTATTAAAAATTATACTAATGACGAATTGGAAGAATTAAAAATTGAAGGTAGAAGGAGGTTTGAAAATAAAATACCTCCAGGTTTTAAAGATAAAAATAAGACAAATGGGAACGAATATGGTGATTATATATTGTGGAAAGAATTAATGAGCTTAAAGTCAAATGTTATTTTTGTGAGTAATGATGAGAAAGCAGATTGGTGTTTAAAAAGTGATGATGGAGAGATTTTAACAACGAATTTAGAATTATTAAAAGAATTTTTTGAAGAAACAGGTGGAAAAAACTTTATACATATTCCCATTATTAAATTAGCACAATTATTAAATCAAAATATTAATCAAGATGTTTTAGCTGATTTATCTGAATCTGCTCTAGAAGATACGATTATTGTTCCAGCAAGAGAAATGGGATTCAATACAGTTTTTTTAGGACAGAATCAATGGTATGATATTAGAATTAGTCAATCTAGAATGCGAAATTTGAAATATATAGCAGTATATCAAGTTGCACCTGTATCTGCTATAACATATTATGCAAAAATCAAAGAAATAGTTGACTCTGATAATGTTCATGGGTATAAGAAAATAATCATTGAAGGTGAACCAATAAAATTAGAGAAGCCAATTCGATTAGGGGATAATACATTTTTGGCTCCTCAAGGCAGTAGATATACTTTTATATCAAGATTATTAAATGCCTTTACATTAGAAGATTTATTTGATTAGTTTATTTTCTTTCTATAAATATTATAAATTCATTATATGATTGATTTTGTATAAATTCATGATAAAGTTTATTGTCCATAAGAATATCAAACAAGAGATTATAAGTTTTAGAGAAATTCTTATGATAATCTTGAAAAGTCATAAGTAAAATTAGATTAATAGGATGACCAAACCAATTGATAGGTTTATTATTGTAATGATATGCAATTTTTATTTTCATTGAAAAACCGCTTAAAGAATGAAGAATTGCAAATATACCAAAGAAAGCTGTTGAAAATCACCTTTCTCTTTTGTGAGTATCTTTAAGAAAAAACATTAGATATGACTTCTATTGTTGCTCTATAGTTCTATGGATGCAAGTGAACTGTTATATCAAATTCAAGATATTTTAACAAGTACATAAGGGTAAATACTCTTATGTTTTTGATATATAAGTATTGATTTGTATCATATATTTAAAACTTATGAATCAATCAACATATTTTTATATTCTATCAATATATTAGTCTTGGTAGGAGGAAAAAATGTGGAAGATAATTTAAAATATTGTACTTCGTCTTTAGAATTAAATTTATTTTTTTTAAGAATTATGAAAGAGCATGCATTATTTTTAGAAGCGGGATTTACCAAAGCAAATGGTGATTTTGCACAACAGGCAGAATGTTTTAAAGAAGAATTTGAAATTTTACTGAATTGTACAATTAACTTAAGTCAAGGTATGATACGTTCAAATGTTTTGAATTCAGGTGAGATTGTCACTGAATTTACATTGAACGCTGAGAGACAAACAATGTGCCTTACTGGTATAGATATTGACACAGATATTACACAAAAAGAATACCAGTTATATCCTCATCAGGAACTCTCACAATGTTGTGATATCGTCTCTCAGATATCTCAATTGAATCAGGCAGTTCTTGCTTTATTGGAACAGTTTATTCAGTTTAAAGAAACGATTATAGCAAACGTAGAATCATGTGCTATGTTCACAATGAATTACCCATTGCTTTTAGAACATATTTTACGTGAAGCGAAGTTATATCATTGTTATTTGTGCAATTATGAAATTGGTGTGAATGATGATATTCAAACGATGAAAGAAATAGAGATATTCTGGAATCAGATTATGATGGAACATGCGCTGTTTATAAGAGGATTATTAGATCCTACTGAAGCAGACTTGATTAGGATTTCAAATCATTTTGTGAAAGAATACCAAGAGTTACTAGAATGTGCAGCAATGAAGAGTGACTTAGCTATTGTCAATGGAGAATGTAATCCATATGATGAAACAAAGAAACTGAAAGAATTCAAAACAGCAGGAACAAAAGGTATTTTAAGTTGTGAAATACGTTCTATAATTGTACCTTTATTAGCTGACCATGTTTTGAGGGAAGCTAATCATTATTTAAGATTGTTAGAAGAATAGTATATATCTTTAACACTTACTGATTATATTGGTAAGTGTTATATTTTTTATTGAATTTTAAGATTGGGGCAATCATTAAATAGGTTAAAAGAGGATGTTTATATACGTTTATGACATCAATTATAACGATAATGTAGAAGTGAAAATATTATATTGAAATAAATTGTAGAATTATGTTATTTTATTATAGGTTCAAATATTATTTAGGGTTAGTAAAGGGGGATTTATGAAGAAGATAAAGTATGCTATTCTTGTACTCATTCTACTTCTTTTAGTCGGATGTGGGGCAAATGTTGACTATCGGATAGATGTGAATACAGAGGCAAAATCAATTCAGATAAGAACTTCGTTAGAGGTTGATGAATCTGATTATAAATACATAAAAGGTGGAAGAGATGAACTTGTATCTATAATGCAAAAAGAAAAACCTGATAATCTTGAATTTGATGTAGATAAAGATAATGAAAATAAATTTATATTTACATTCACCTTTATAAGTTATGATGATTATTTGTCACAATACAAATCAATAACAGGTGAAACATCATCTAGTACGTTTGATATTGGAGAATATTCAAAAGAATCACCATTTCAGACATATCAGAATATTAAGTTTGAAGATGATTTATCTCATTTATTAAATTGGCTAAAAGAGGCATTATTGAATTCAGGAAGTATAGATTCTGAGCATAAGGATTCATTAATACATAATCAAAATTATCAATTTCTTTTTGATGGTCAAAAATATAATTCATATTCTTATCAGCAAGAATATGAAGGCAAATCAATTATTCCAATTACTCAGAATAATGTAAAAATCATTATTAAAAAAGAAAATCAAATCAATTTCTATATGAGTCTTATTATTGCAAAGGATAAAGTTGGAGAATTTACAGAAAATTTATCATCATTTATGAAAGAGAGAAACGTTAATCTTCAATATGAGGAAGTTGTTTATAATGATATCTCTTGTATGAAATATGATATTCAAATGAGCAATATTGATTTATCGCATGAAGACTCACTTATGACATTCAATTCAGTATTTGGTGAGGGCTTTGGTTATGGTAATTCAAAAAGTGTTGAAAAGAGTTCGTTTATAAAAGATGATTATCAACAAACATTAAATTTACAACTCAATTTTCACTCATTATTTGGACTTGAAAAAATTCATCCTGTTGAAATAGTTGTAGATGTAGATGGAGTTTCTTTGGCTGAAGGAGAAACAATTCATCAAAACACTGAAATGCCTCTAACTGTTCAAGAATTAAATGATGGTTATTTTAATATCAGTTTAAATACAACGTATACTTCATATCGTTTCATAACGTTTGTTGCATTGTTCCTCATTATTGCAATCATTATTGGTTGTCTATGGAGATTTGGATTTAAAAAAACATATCACAAAATACAACATATCGTACAAATAGGATATCAAAAATTAGCTCAAGTTATTGGTCATTACTTTTATGAAAATGAATTGAGGATAGAAGGGACTTTAATAGTAGGTGAAGCATTTACTATTCAAATTAAAAATATCAATAAAATACATTATGGATATCAATATGAGATTTTATCGTCTTTGTATAAATATGCTGGTGCTGCCATTGTAGGATATATATTACAAACATCGAATGAATTCAAATTAGTTGGTTGTATATTATTAATTGGAGCTATTGTTCTATTTGTTATAGGTTTGATCAGGTATCGTACAAAAGCAATTTATATGAAACTTACATCAGGAAAAGAGTATTCTTTTGTGTTTGAGGATCATATTCAAGCTATGACAATGTATACAGAGTTATTAGATATTATTGAGAAACAAAATGAGCAAGATGATGATTTAGAGGTAATCTTTACATCTTTAGAGAATATGGGGGAAGAAAAAAATGAAGAAGCTTAAGATTTTTAGACAAGAATCACTAGTAATAGCCAATAGAGTTATTATTTCAAAAGACAGTTTTATTCAAATTAGAAATATTACACGTATATGGCATGGAAGACCAGAGGTAGATATTCCAATATTGAATTTAGTTATTGCATTGTTAATAGGTGTGGCGGTGCTGAGTACGCCATTTTCAGCAATTGGATGGTTAGTTATCATAGCTACACTCTTAGTTATTGCATATTATGTTTATACATTATGTAATTACACATTGAATTTTGAATTATCTTCTGGAGAGGTCTATGCATTTACCTCATTGGATCGTGAGTTTATTAAGCACAGTTATGAAAAAGTTAAGGAATTAATGGAGAATAAGGACATGGCAGAAGGAAAGTATGAAATTAATTTTAATAGTTGTAAGATAGATATTGTTAAAGGTGACAACAATGAAATCTATAAAGGAAGTCAGGTTGTTGTAAATAAGGGAGACAACAGTATCCAACATGTTAATCAAACTGACAATAGTCAAGAAAATATTGTGAATAGTTTCAATACGAATGTAGAAATCAACTATGAAGTAATCAGCAAAGAACTCAATACGCTTCTTAGCATGCCAGAAGTTCAATCTCAAAAGGAAGATTTAGAATATATTCATGAAGCACAAAAGAAAGCAGAAGAGAAAGACACTGATGGTCTCAAAAATGCATTAAAGAAGTTAAGTCATAAGACAATGCATTTGATCGAAGTAAGTTCTTCATTACTCACGATTGCAGGATTTATAAAAGATTTTTTATAACAAATCTTTGAAATTATACAAAGAAAAGATTGATATCCTTTTAATAGGAAAAATCAATCTTTTTGTTTTATAAACAATATTCATCTGTTTTATGACTTTTGTAATGAATAAAAGCATATATTCCAGCAATGATATAACTGAATACAAATGGTCCAATTAATTGAGGCGTACTTGCTAAGTCAATATTGAGATTGCCAACAACTGCCATGTTGTTTGTCAAACTCATAAATACAATTATCAAAAGAATTTGTGAAATGAGTGCCTGACTTACAAAGAAATTTGCTATAGTGTTGAGGTTGACCAAAGTCTTTCCATTCTTTCTGTCTGTATATTTTTTTAAAAAAATATACGAGAACTTAATAATGAAATAATAAATAATAAAACTAAAGAGACTTGGAATAGACAATTTCGTAAAAATATAGTAAGTTAAAACACCAACTAATGATATGATCCAGGGTATATATGAAATAATATCAAACTTATCAAGTTCTTTGAAATCATCATGTTCTTTTAATAAGTAATCAATAGAAACATGAAAAATATCAGCTATCTTTGGTAGTAAATCGATGTCAGGATAACTTTCACTAGTTTCCCACCTAGAAATTGTTTTGTTTGATATTCCCAGTTTATCAGCTAAATCTTGTTGAGTGAAGTTATACTTCTTTCTTAATGATATGAGTTTTTTAGAAAATGTATTTTCATTCATAGTATTATCCTCCCTTTTCTTATTTTATTATAACATAGGTATCAGAATTAGCGTTCTCAAATTCTGAGAATGAATCTTAAATAATAAGAAGTAGAATATATGATAAAGTTATTTGAAGATTTTTTATATTATAAATAAGTGTTTTTTAATTGTAAATAAAAAAGAAGGTTATTATATATAACACTTCTTAATCAAATAATTGAAATTCTAAGTAATAAACAAGTTTATGGAACATTTTTGTATTAAATCCATAACAAATACAATCATCTTTTTCACCATCCCAATCATTATTTAATTGATCTAACAATGGTTGAACTTCATCTTCGCTTAAATCACAAGTGATATAAAACTCACTATGATTTTTTAATCCAGCATATTCACGCATTGGTGAAATACAAAACTGTGGGCATATTTGTAATAATAAATCTTTGATTGTTTTATAATCTTTGTCTTCTTCACTAGAGATAATAACATATAATCTTGCTAACATCTAAACACCTCTCTTGTTTATTTATTATATCATAATGTTATAAAAATAAAATACACATTTCTTTAAGGAAGAAATGACAAAAAATATTATGAGGGTTTAAGTGACTTGTTTGATTATAAAAGATTATAGTATAATTAAATAAGAAAGTCATATCATGAAATTAAAAATAATGACTACAGTATATCCAAAATATGTAGAGTACTATTTTTAAATTAAGAGGCTAAGAAACGCTTAAAGGAGGAAGATGATGAAAGGTATTAAAATTGTAACAATTGGTGGAGGAAGCAGTTATACTCCTGAGTTGGTTGAAGGATTTATCAAAAGATATGATGAGTTACCAGTGAAAGAATTATGGTTAGTTGATATTGAAGAAGGTCAAGAAAAATTAGAGATTGTTGGACATCTTGCAAAACGTATGGTTAAAAAGGCTGAAGTTGACATGAATATTTATTTGTCACTAGATCGTCGTGCTGCTTTAAAAGATGCTGACTTTGTAACAACGCAATTTAGGGTTGGACAATTGGATGCTCGTGAAAAAGATGAATTGATTCCTTTAAAATATGGTGTTATAGGGCAGGAAACCAATGGCCCTGGAGGAATGTTTAAAGGATTGAGAACAATTCCAGTTATTTTTGATATTATTAAAGATTGTCAAGAATTATGTCCAGATGCATGGATTGTTTCATTTACCAATCCATCTGGAATGAATGCTGAAGCTGTTTTTAGACATACAAACTGGAAGAAATTTATTGGTTTATGTAATGGTCCAGTGAATATGATTAAAGATATTGAAAAAATTCTTGGAGCTAAGTCAGAAGATCAGGTGAATGTAAAAATTGGTGGTATTAATCATATGATCTATGCCTTAGATATTGAATATAATGGTCATAATGCAAACAAAGAATTGATTGAAAAGATGATTCATGCCGGAACAGAAGAATCATTAAAAAATATTGTAGATATTCCTTGGAGTGCAGAATTCTTAAGGAGCTATGGCTTTTTAGGTATTGGATATCTCCGTTATTACCTCCAAAAACAACAAATGCTTGAACATTGTCAAGAAGATGCTAAAAAACATCAATGTCGTGCTCAAGTTGTTAAGAAAGTAGAAAAAGAATTATTTGAAAAATACAAAGATGAAAATCTTGATATGAAACCAAAAGAGCTGGAACAACGTGGTGGTGCTTACTATAGTGATGCAGCGTGTAATTTAATTTCTTCATTGTATAATAATAAGGGTGATATTCAAGTTGTTGATACTTTAAATCAAGGAGCTATCTCCAATCTTCCAGATGATGTTGTTGTTGAAGTGAGTAGCGTTATCACTAAGGATGGTCCAAAACCAATTCCTGTTGGAGATTTACCAATTCAAACGGTTGGATTAATTCAGCAATTAAAAGCATTTGAAATTTTAACAACAGATGTTGCAGTAAGTGGAAATTATGATGATGCTTTGGTCACAATGACTATTAATCCATTGGTTCAAAGTGAAATGATTGCTAAAAAAATATTAGATGAAATGTTAGAGGCACATAAACAATATTTGCCACAATTCTTTAAATTATAAAAGCTCTAGAGAAATTTATTTCTCTGGAGTTTTTATAATGACGTTATATAGACTTGTTTTCAAAATTTGAAAGCTTATGAATTGTTAGTGATCATGTGGTAATATAGAAAAAGAAATGGAGGATAAAATTATGGAACAATGGTGGAAAAAGAGTGTTGTTTATCAGATTTATGTCAGAAGTTTTCAGGATAGTAATCATGATGGAATAGGGGATATTAATGGGATAACATCACGATTAGATTATTTAGAAAAATTAGGGGTTGATGTTTTATGGTTAACACCTATTTATGAGTCTCCTAATGATGATAATGGTTATGATATTTCTGATTATCGCAATATTTTAGATGAATATGGAACAATGGAAGATTTTGATCGTCTTTTATTAGAAGCACATCAAAGAGGAATTAAAATTGTCATGGATTTGGTATTTAATCATACAAGTGATAAACATAAATGGTTTATTGAGAGTCAAAGTTCAAAGGATAACCCTTATAGAGATTATTATATATGGAAAGATCCAAAAGATGGAGATGTACCTAGTAATTGGACAAGTTGTTTCCAAGGTTCAGCATGGCAGTACGATGAGGCAACACAACAATATTATTTACATTTATTCTCAAAAAAGCAGCCTGATCTCAATTGGCAAAATCCAAAAGTGAGAGAAGAGTGTTTTGATATCATGAATTATTGGGTAGACAAAGGTGTTGATGGCTTTAGATTAGATGTCATTAACTTAATCAGTAAAGATGAAGATAAGTATTATACTGATAGTGATATTAAAGGTCATCAAGTATGCGCAAATGGTCCACACATTCATGATTATCTTCAAGAGATGAATCAACAGGTGTTATCAAGAAAACCATTGCTAACAGTTGGAGAAACACCAGCAGTCACAATTGAAGATGGTATCAAATTTGCACCATTAGATGGTCGTGAATTAAGTATGATTTTCCAATTTGAAATGATGAATGTAGATGGTGCTGAAGTTAACAAATGGACTGACCAAAGATTTGAACTGTTAGATTTAAAAAGAATCATGACTCGTTGGCAAGTTGGTTTGTATCAAAAAGCTTGGAATTCATTATTTTGGAATAATCATGATCAACCAAGATGTGTATCTCGATTTGGTGATGTATCGACACCATTTTACCATGAAAAATCTGCTAAAATGTTAGCAATCTGTTTGCATATGATGCAGGGAACACCCTATATTTATCAAGGTGAAGAGCTTGGTATGACCAATGTTCCTTTTGAATCTTTAGAAGATTATCGTGACATTGAAAGTTTTAACAGTTACAAACAGTTGGTAGAAATAGAAAAAACAGTCAAACATGAAGATATGTTAAGATATTTGAGAAAATCAAGCCGTGATAATGCACGAACACCAATGCAATGGGATGAAACCATTCATGCAGGATTTAGTGATCAAGAACCATGGATTATGGTGAATCCTAATTATTTAACTCTTAATGCAAGTGCTCAATTGTCAGATCCAAATTCTATTTTCTACACATATCAAAAACTGATTCAATTAAGAAAAGACTATGATATTATAACAGATGGAAAATATCAATTAATTATGGAAGATGATCCACATATCTACGCTTATAAACGTATTTCAGATCATCAAGAACTTATTATCTATTGTAACTTTTCATCTCAGGAATTAGATTATGATTGTTCATATATTCATGATGATGCTAAAATTTTAATTTCAAATTATGATGATTGTGCTCATAAACTTCGTGCTTATGAAAGTTTAGTCTTTATTCAAAATATATAATTTCTCACAAGCCCATTATAGGGCTTTTTCTTTTGCAAAAGGTTGTGTTATGTAACTTGGTTAAACATTCAAGCAAGTGAGTTTGAATTTATGGATTCAATTCAATAAATAAAATATAATGCAAGTAAGATCATTGATATCAAAGTCCATTGGAAACAAGAAATAATGATTTTGATAATGACAAGAAAAGGGGAGTTATTTATGGAAATTATTAAAGTTGAAAATATTTATAAATCATTTTCTCAAAAGAAAGTTCTCACTGATATTTCTATTCAGATACAATCTGGAGAAATATTTGGCTTATTAGGACCATCAGGGGCAGGAAAAACAACACTGATTAATATTATAACAGGACAGTTGGAGGCTGATAGTGGACAATCTTATGTCATGCAAAAAAATTCTTTACAATTATCAAAAGAGGATTATACACATATTGGACTTGTATTAGATAAACCTGGACTCTATGATCGTTTAACTTGTTATGATAACTTACTCTTATATGCATCCATATATCATCTAGACCATCATAAAATTGATGATGTCTTAAAACATGTTCATCTTTGTAATGATAAAAAAACAATAGTCAATCAATTATCTAAAGGAATGAAACAAAGACTTGTGATTGCCAGAGCAATTATGCATGAACCACAAATATTATTCCTTGATGAACCAACTTCTGGGTTAGATCCTGCGACATCACTTAAAATTCATGAACTTTTATTACAATTGAAGAAAAAGGGAACTGCCATATTTTTAACGACTCATAATATGGAAGAAGCATCACTTTTATGTGATAAAGTTGCTTTATTGAATGAAGGTCAAATTATTGAGTATGATCGACCTGAAAATATATGTTCACGCTATAATCAGTTGAACAAGATGGTGATTATGACTAAAGACAATCAAGAACATATTATAGAAAATAAGAAGGAAAATGCACAGTTTGTATATGACTTGATTGCTTTAGAACAAATTAAATCTATTCATTCTTCTGAACCTACATTAGGGAATGTCTTTATTACATTAACAGGAAAGGAGTTGGTATAAATGAATCTACAAATCATATTTGCAATTATACGTAAACAATGGAAAGATACAATTAAAAATAAGAGTATTTTGATTCAATTTCTCATGTTTCCAATCATCTGTATTGTTTTAACATCATCAGTTAGTAGTGTAGAAATACCAGGAATTTATTTTGTTATACTGTTTGCAACGATGTATGTGGGGATGGCACCCATTATTATTATGGCGAGTATCATGAGTGAAGAAAAAGAGCAGGGAAGTTTAAGAATGATGATTATGTCAAATGTGAAACCAGTAGAATATATGATTGGAGTTGGCACATTGGTATTTCTTTGTTGCCTAATAGGAACTTTGATTATGGGAATAACTGGTGGATATCAGGGAATGGAATTGCTTTCTTTTATGGAAATATGTAGTCTTGGTTTACTAATATCTCTTTTGCTTGGAAGTATTATTGGCATTCTTTCTAAAAATCAAATGGCTGCCAATTCACTTTCAGTCCCTGCCATGCTGATCTGTTCTTTTGTTCCTATGCTCTCGATGTTTAATCAAAATATTAAAACTTTTGGACAATGGCTTTATACACAACAAATTAATGATATACTCACAAACTTATCAACTCATCCATTTCCAACACAGAGCATTCTCATTATTCTTGCTAATCTTGTTGTTCTTGTTTGTATTTATATAAAAATTTATGGAAAAAGAAATTTATTGTCATAGTGAGTCTCTATGTTAAAATGCTTTGACCAAGATTTTTTCAAAACAATAATGAATATTGAAAATAAGAAAACCACAGTGATTCTTTGAATATGAATGACTATGGTTTTCCTTTATTTTTTTATTCTTTATGTGGTGATAATGATATCGATTCGATAACAATGCTATGGCTCCAGCTGATAAACTTCCTAATGCCCAAGTTGGTTTTCCAACAATGATTTGAATCACTCCTCCTATTAATAAACTGGTACTTGCAACATAACCAATGGTCGTTCCAATTTTATCAATCTTAGGGGATGGGGTACGTAATTTTTTTGATTTTTCTATGACAGATTGTGTCAATTCTAATGATCTATCTGTCATTTTCTTTGTGTTTTCAAGTATTTGATTCTGTTTCATTTAATGAACCTCCATATGATTTATTTTGTGTGAGAGCATAATAACAATAATGAAAATAATAAGAGTTGAAATTCCTATGATATACATGAAAGTAAGAGGATTGCTATTGGTACTTATCATGAGATTACAATATATACATAAGAGAACAAATGCACTTATTAATGTTACAGAAATTGATTTTTTCATAAATCCAAGTGCCATTGCAAGTATTCCAGCTGCATTTACAGAGAATGTAGAAAATATAATTATTTTGAAAGTATTCAGAATTAAAGGCAAAGTTATGGTATCAGATACAATAGGATGAATAGATTCTGTGATGATAAAAATAATAATCGGAATAAGTGTACAAATAAGCATTGAGATTGATACAAGTGAAACTATAATTAAAACTTTTATCATAAATATCTTTTTACGATTGACTGGATAAGAAAAAAGCAGTGCAATACGTTCACCTGTATATTCTTTAATGATTAAATTGTTATACATTGTTGCTGATAAAATCCCAAAAAGCAGAGTGCTGATAATACTAGAAAAGAGAAAAATATTCTCATATACCATAAATTCTGTTTCTTGTTCAATTTGTGCTACATTTGCAACAAAGTAAGTAAAGACAAGTATAAACAGACCAAGGATCAGTGATGTCATGACATAAGTTTTAAGATGAAGATGTTGTCGTTCTAATTTTATAAGTTTTATCATCGTTATTTTTCTCCTGTCATAAGAGAAAAGAAGTATTCTTCTAAATTCCCCTGATATTTTGATTTGATTTGTTTAGAATCTATTTCATGCAAAATTTTTCCCTCACTCATAATTCCTACTGTATCAGCAATATGTTCAACTTCACTGAGAATATGGCTAGAAATTAAAATAGTCATATTCTTTTCTTGAGAAAGAGTAACAAACAATTCACGCATTTGTTTTATTCCTATAGGGTCAAGCCCATTAATAGGTTCATTTCGTATAAGTAACTTTGGTTCATGAATCATAGCTCTCGCAATTCCTAAACGTTGTCGCATCCCTAAAGAAAATGTTGAAACTGGTTGCTTACCTATATGAGATAGTCCTACCATATTCAAAGCTTTTTTAATACCCATACCAGCTGTATTCATGTAAGCAAGATGAAGTGCCAGATTTTCATGGGCAGAAAGATGTTCATAGAAAATTGGTGATTCAATAAATCCACCTATTTGTGAAAGCATAGTATCACGATTCTTTAACATATTACTATTTAGGATCTCGATCGTTCCCATTTCAGGATTCAACAAACCCATTAGCAACTTAAAAAGAGTTGCTTTTCCAGCACCATTATAATACCAAGTAGACTATATATTGAACCTTCTAGTATTGATAATGAACAATTTCTTATAACTTCCTTTGATTCAAAACTCTTTGTTATATTTTTTATTTGTATGACATTTTTTTCATATTCCCTCCATATGAAACCGACTAGCGGTTTGTATTGCGGTAAAAAATAAACTGTGAGAACAGCTATTTTTATATATTAAGTATAAGCACCAAGAAGAGTATCAATGAAATCATCATCAATAATATCTAAGCCAAGTTGTTTCGTGACAAATTGTAAATATTTCATTCTCTCCTTTGTTTCTAAATGATTACGACCAAACAAAGCTGGATTTGCCCAATAGTTTAAAAGAATGAGAAAGACTTCTGCACAGTAAGTTGGTTGTGTTGTTTGCAAAGAACCATCTTTTATACCTTCCTCTATAAGTCGAGAAATAATAGGAGCATCTTGTTTCATACTGGCTTGTAAACCATCAACAACAAAATAAGGATTTATCATCTGTGAAGTTAAAACAGAGTCAAGTTCATGTGTCTTGGAATCAGTTCCAAGTTGATAAAGAATTTTTTTTAACTTTTCTTTGGCGTTTTCAGCTTCTGTGTTTTGAATAATAGTATAAAGCCTATCAATAACATATTGAGCTCTTTTATGCATAACTGCTTCCAAAATTTCTTCTTTAGATTTAAAGTGATGATAAAGGCCTCCTTTAGAAAGATCAAGAGCATCAAGAATATCTTGTATACTTGTTTGTTCATATCCCTTTTCAACAAAAAGTTGGCTAGAAACCGCTATAATTTGTTCTATTGTTTGTTCTGGATTTTTCTTTCTTCCCATATAGCCTCCTTATAAACCGACGGTTGGTCTGTAATTATCATAACAAAACTTTGACTGACTGTCAAGCATTCAAGATAATACGCTGTATATAATTAATATTTTTAAAATAATTTAAAAACAGATGTCGCTTATCACAAAGTCAACATCTGTCTGCTTTTTCATTAAAACTTTCTTGATCCGCCACCATGTGTTCTTCCAGAAGAACTTGTATGAGTTGAACTTCCTCCTCGACTGGGACTGCTAGAATGACTTTGTGAAGATGAGGAAGACTGTGTAGGTTCAGGAATTTTTGTTTTTGTGAGTGTTGTATATAAGAAAATATCTTGTGAGTTTGAAAGAACGAAACCATTTTGATCAATATATTGCCCTGCATTATTAACTGGTTTCACTGATTTTAGTTTTGATTTCATGTTTTGTGTGACAATTAAGGCTATGATAAGACCACCACAAATTCCTATAGTCAAGGCCATTGGATAATTTTTAGGTTCAGTGGCTTCTTGTTTAACATCATATGGAGTTCCATATTTAGCATCTCTAATCAGTTTTTCTGAAAGTGTAATATATTTATCAAAGGCTTGATAATAATGTCCAGCTGACATATCATCAACCAATTCATCAAAAACATAATCAATACCATAATCAGTAAATACAGTTATACCATAACCAGATGTGCTGATAGCCATTTCTCTGCCAATATAATCTAAAATAAATAATGCACCATCATATTGACTGCCAATACCATAACCATTCTCATCAAAATAGTCATCAGCATAACTGTTAATATCTTTTCCATCAGTGGAATTCACAACAAGGATAACCAGATCAAATTGATATTTTGTAACAACATCATTGATTCTATCTGTTAAAGCTTTTTTTTCATCGGTATCTAAAATGTGGGATTGATCAATCACTTTGATATCATTAGCATAGACAATATGAGTAGAACATACAATTGTCAATGTAACAATGAAACTTGCTAGTAAATATTTATATAATTTCATAGCAATCACCTAGATAAATAAAACAGCAAGCAACGTTGTGATGAGCATGCCAATAAGAAAATAGATACCAAAGTATTTCCAATATAGTCCTCTATCAACAGGTAAATTTCCCACAAACTTACCCGTTTGTCCATTCATTGCAAAGATATATTTTTCCCCATTCCACGATGTATTGAGAATCCATACTGGTAATAATGCATAATGAACTTGATTTTCATTGAATTGAATATCTTTGTTTATTTCCCGTGTCCCTAAATAAGAAGTCGTTGTATTGTCAAAGAGTTGCTTGACACTGGTATAAATACGCTGATTGATTTTATCTGTACATTCCTCAGCACTCACATCATATTTATCTGCTAGATAACCAGCTAAATAGGCACTTTGGAAATCAGTAGCTTTTTGATAATCAAATGGTTCAAGTGAATCCATTAATGTATCATCTAACTTTGAAGAGCCGTCAGCAGGAATACATTGAAATCGAACACTTCCCTCTCTTTGCAACATAAAGTGATCAGTCTGTGTGTAATTATATCGACTATCGCTATAATTGCGAATACGATGGGCACGGTAAGAAATATTCGCCTCTACTTTACAATCAAATAACCAATAAGGGGCATAAATCCCTTTGATTTCTTCTAAGTGATTTTCACTCTTAAAAAGAGGGGGCAATAATTTTTTATTTTCAAAATGCTTTTTTAATGCTTCTTTAGCCATATTCTTATCAATTTGAAATGGAATAACCAAATCTGGCTTTAGTAAACCTTGGATATGATCATCAATCACAATTTGATTGTCACAATAGGGACAGCTTGTAGCAATTGTATCTTTATCTGTTATAATTTCTCCACCACAAGAGTGGCAAAGATAATGTGTTAAATTTGCTTGTTCATGTGTATCCCATTCTCTTCCTTTGGGTGGTTGCCAACTCAATTGTGATTCATGTTTTGTAAGAGCCTGATTATAAGATTGAATAGCTTCAACACTCAACTCAGTACCACAATATTGACATTTCATTTTTTGACTTTGACTATCAAAGGTAATGATACCATCACAATTTGGACATTTGTATTCAATAATTTCTGCCATAGTTTCTTTATCCTTTCTAAGTATATATTTATCATACTAAATTTTATGTTGAATGAAAATGAAAAATGTCGAATGATAAGAAAATCAATTTTTATATAAGATAGTTATAGAGAATACAAAAAATATATCATTGTATGAAATATTCGTGCTTTTCTATACATTTAATGGTAAAATAAATGTATATATTTGAAGGAGTGAGAATATGATTAAAATTGGAATCGTAGGTTATGGTAACCTTGGCCGTGGTGTAGAATGTGCAGTTCACCATAGTCAAGATATGGAATTAGCAGGTGTTTTTACAAGAAGAAACCCTGAAACAGTGAAGACACATACGGATGTGCCAGTTTATGATATGGAAAAACTTTATGATATGCAAGGTGATATTGATGTTCTTGTTTTGTGTGGTGGGAGTGCTAATGATCTTCCTAAACAAACAGTAGAATTGGCTCAATATTTTAATGTTGTTGATAGTTTTGATACACATGCGAAAATCCCTGAACATTTTTCAAACGTGAATCAATCAAGTGAAAAAGGCAAACATATTAGTATTATTTCTGTTGGTTGGGATCCTGGTTTGTTTTCATTAAATCGTTTATATGGACAAGCTATTTTACCAAATGGTAATGATTATACATTTTGGGGTAAAGGTGTTAGTCAAGGTCATTCTGATGCGATTAGAAGAATTGCAGGGGTTAAAGATGCTAGGCAATATACAATCCCTGTTGATGCTGCATTAGAAAGTGTTCGTAATGGCGAGAATCCAACTTTAACAACAAGAGAAAAACATACACGTGAATGTTTTGTTGTAGCAGAAGATGGGGCAGATTTGAAAGTGATTGAAGAAACAATTAAAACTATGCCAAACTATTTTGCTGATTATGATACAACAGTTCATTTTATAAGTGAAGAAGAATTAATGAGAGATCATCAAGGGATTCCTCATGGTGGGGTTGTCTTAAGAAGTGGAACAACTGGATTTGATTATGAAAATAAACATGTCATTGAATATAAATTAACATTAGATTCAAACCCAGAGTTTACATCTAGTGTATTGGTTGCTTATGCAAGAGCTGCTTATCGTATGCATCAAGAAGGACAGTGTGGCTGCAAGACAGTCTTTGATATTGCACCTGCTTATTTACATGTTGAATCTGGTGAAGAATTACGTAAAAAACTATTATAGGTTATAAATCTATTAATGATAAAAATGATTGGTACTTCAATGTGAAGTACCTTTTCTTTATGAATAAAAAAGATTACAATTAGGAAAATTATCATAAATAAAGATTTAAGGAAGAACGAATGAAAGAAGTTTATATAACTTATACTAATAAATATAGTAATATTAAAGAATAACACTTAAAATAAAGTGATTTTTTATACTGCGAAACAGTGTATTACACCATTTTTTATTGAACATTTTTGCTAATAAGCTTATGGCTTATCAATGATATGTTATATTAGCAATACTTTAAACACCATTACAAAATATTGGTTTTTTAGATGCTATTTAGAAAGTAGAAATGAAATGACTATGTTTTCTATTCATGTTATAATAAATTTATGTAAAACAATGTAAATTTAATGAAAGGATTATTGAATATATGAATAAAGATGAGAAGAAAAAAATAATTTCACAAGAAGATATAATGAAAATTTTAGATTCTTGCTATGAAAAATGTTTAAATGGTATTCCTAAAGTAAGTCCTAATGTGGAAGATATGGCTAATGAATATTTACGAAAATACAAAACTAGAGAACTAGCTTGTGAGGCGATGCTTAAAAATCAAATTACGAAATGTACAACATCAGGTTTCATTACTGGATTTGGCGGGATTATTACAATGCCAGTATCACTCCCAGCAAATGTTACCAGTGTACTTTATGTGCAAATGCGTATGATTGCTTGTGTTGCATATATGGCAGGTTTTGAACTTGATAGTGACGAAACACAAACTTTTGTATATGCCTGTCTTGCAGGTGTTGCTGTCAATGAATTAGTAAAACAAGCAAGTATTAAATTTGGGGTTAAATTTGCAAATGGATTAATTAAAAAAATACCAGGTAAAGTTCTTACAAAAATCAATCAAAAAGTAGGGTTTAGATTTATAACTAAATTTGGGACGAAAGGGATTGTTAATTTAGGGAAACTTCTTCCTGGTGTGGGAGCAATTGTAGGTGGTGGATTAGACTTTGTTAAAACAAAAATGATTGCACAGCGTTCATATAAATGGTTTTTTAAACATGATTTTTCAGTGGATAGAAAGAATGAAGAAGATATAGAGATATATGAAAATGATTTGGATGAAAATATTGTAATATAAAAAATAATTAAGAAATAAATAAAAGTATTGATAATAGGGATGAAATTCATATTTGTTATAAAGATGAATTTGATACTAGGGAAAGATAATGCTATATATACTTAGATATGCTTTAAAGTTAGTTTATTTTATTATAGAAAAAACAACTTCATCTTTTGATAATATGATGAAGATGCAAAATTGTGATATACTGATTATATGAGTGGTCTTAAAATAGAGTATGAATAATATTCTATATAGAGCCTTATCAAATAGTTATGGAGAACAATCATGCAGAAAAAGACATATGAAAGTATTAAAGAAACAAAACAATGTTTTGAAGAAAGTTTTCAGGTAAGTGATTTTTATGATAGACAAACTCAGGATAGTTAACATCTTGAGTTAATTTTAAATTGTTTAGATATTCATGATGGAATGAAGATTCTTGATTTAGGAACAGGAACTGGATATTTTGCATTTGCAATTGCCCAAAAACATTCTCAAATAGAAATTGTTGGATTAGATATTGTTGAAAAAACATTGTTAATGAATCAAAGGAAGGCTGAAATAATGGGGTTACATCATTTGAAGTTTAAGAATTATGATGGTGTCAAGCTCCCTTTTGCAGATGAGACATTTGATTTAATAATCACAAGATACGCTTTACATCATTTTCCAGTTATTGAAGATACTTTTCAAGAGATAAAAAGAGTTCTAAAATCTAATGCTAAGTTTTTTATTGCTGATCCAGCGCCCAACTGTAATGATAAAGAGCGTTTTGTAGATGCATATATGCAGATGAAAAAAGATGGACATATACAATTCTATACTCTAGAAGAGTGGTAGATATTTGGAAAGAAGAGTGACTTTCATTTCCTCAATAACTTTGAAACATATATTCGTTTTCCAAGGAAGTTAAATACTGCATTAGAGTTTCATGAATTATTTAACTGTTTTTCACCAGATGTTATCGTTGGATATCATATAGAGATTTATAATGATGAAATATGGATAACAGAAAAAGTGAATAATGTTTTGTTCAAAAAAGATAAATCGAAACTTAGTTTTTATAAATTAAAAATGTACTTGTATTAAGAAACGTATAATACAAGTACATATGAATTAACACTGTGAGTAGGGTATCAGAAATGTTGGTATGCCTGTAGAATGTGGGGCTATATCATATAAGGCAAAGAAGACAACGACACCTTCACTTGTTAAATAAAAGTTCTGTGGGTGAAAAGTCTCTTCAACTAACTTTGGATAATTATCAAAATAGATACTTGGATCATCACTTGTTTTTATTTGTTTGATAATGTTATTTTTGATACAAGTCTCACAATTGTTTTTATTTTGAAGAAAATCACATAAGTGTTTAACTTCTCCAGTGAGTGTATTGATTGTTTGCCCTATTCTTGTTGTTTGACCATTAGCACCACCTGTATATAAATATTCCTGCTGATAAAAACTGGCAATTTCATTGGTTTGTAATGTTAGAGTGATTGTCACTATCATCTCATAAGGAAATGCCTTTGAACCTTGCAACAAAGCTTGAACAGCATCAGGATATAGTACATTTGTACAATTGTCTTTCTTTTTGATTGCTTGTAAATAATATTTATTGTTGAGTGCATCTAAAGCAGGGTGATGTCCTATGAATTGAGGATAAAAAATATGACATGATACTACTTTCACTCCTGCGTAATAATAATCTTCACGAATTTCAAATCGCTTTATACATGTTAATCCATCCATATAAATCCCTCCAATACATACATATGATAAAAATTTTAAATATAGCATTATTCAGGTATTAAAATGAAACAAAGTAATGTGGAAACAATGATAATCATTTTAGAGAAATCATAACTATGATATAATCTTAATTATAGAGTTAGAAAAATGATTTGCAGCAGGAGGATATCATATGAGCGAACCATTATGTTTTCAAACACGTGAGGATTTTAGAATTTGGTTATCTGAAAATTGTCAATCACATGAAGGAATATGGCTGTTATTTAGTAAAACAAAAGAACTGCCAACATTAAAAGCGAGTGAAGCTTTAGAGGAAGCCCTTTGTTATGGCTGGATTGATGGCTTAATGAAGAAAATTGATGATACTTCTTATAAGAAGTATTTTGCAGCACGTAAAGCTAACAGCAAGTGGTCTATAAAAAATAAGGAACTTGTTGAAAGTTTAGAATCACGTGGATTAATGACTGATTTTGGGAGAATAAAAATTGAAGAAGCAAAGAAAAATGGTCAGTGGGATCTTGCTACAAAACCATCTGATATTACTGATGAGCAAATTGACATCGTATCTGAACTTCTTAAGGATAATAAATTGGCATATACCAATTTTTTAAACATGTCTCCGTCTGTGAAAAAGACTTATACAAGAGCATATTTTGATGCCAAAACTGATGCTGGTCGTGTTAAACGTTTAACTTGGATGATAGAGCGTTTAGAAAAGAACTTAAAACCAATGTCATAGAGAATCTTTTCAAGACAAGGAGTTAGTATTTTATTAACTCTTTTTTTACATGGAATAACTTGGAAATAAAAAAATGTCGATTATAAGACAAATTCTAGGCATTATGATAAAAAATAATAGCGTAATGAGGCGAATTATATTATAATAGCACTGTATATTAATATGAAAGTCAGGAAGGTACTTATATGGATAGAAGAGTAGGAACTATTTCAAGAGGAATTCGTTGTCCAATCATTAGAGAAGGAGACGACTTATGTAAAATTGTTGTGGATAGTGTTATGGAAGCAACATATAGTGAAGGATTTGGCTTAAGAGATCAGGATGTTATTTCTTTAACTGAATCAATTGTAGCTAGAGCACAAGGAAATTATGCATCAATTCAAGATATTGCTGATGATGTGAAAGCAAAATTAGGTGGAGGAACAATTGGAGTTATTTTCCCGATTTTATCACGTAATCGTTTTGCGATTTGTTTAAAAGGAATTGCTATGGGAGCTAAAAAAGTTGTATTGATGTTAAGCTATCCTAGTGATGAAGTTGGAAATGCATTATTAACTTATGATCAATTAGATGATGCTGGAATCAATCCCTATAGTGATGTTTTAACATTAGAAAAATATCGTGGATTGTTTGGAGAAAACAAACATGAATTTACAGGTGTTGACTATGTCCAATATTATTCAGATATTATTACTGAAGCTGGTGCAGAAGTGGAAATTATTTTTGCAAATAGAGCTCAGGAAATTGTGAAATATACTGATTGTGTTTTAACTTGTGATATACATACACGTGCAAGAACAAAACGTTTATTAAAAGAAGCAGGAGCAAAAGCTGTCTGTGGTTTGGATGATATTTTAACTGCATCTGTTAATGGTAGTGGATATAATGATAAATATGGTTTATTAGGTTCTAATAAATCTACTGAAGATAAGATTAAGTTATTCCCAAGAGAATGTCAGGATTTGGTTGAAAATATTCAAAAAGAAATTTTACAATTAACTGATAAACATGTGGAAGTTATGGTTTATGGAGATGGTGCTTTTAAAGATCCTCAAGGAAAGATTTGGGAATTAGCTGATCCTGTTGTTTCACCTGCTTATACAAAGGGATTAATTGGAACGCCTAATGAATTAAAGTTAAAATATTTAGCTGATAATGATTTTAAGGATTTAAGTGGTAAGGAATTAAGAGATGCTATTGCAAAGAGTATTAAAGAAAAAGAAGATAATTTGGTTGGCAATATGGCTTCTCAAGGAACAACACCAAGACAATTAACTGATTTAATTGGTTCATTATGTGATTTAACAAGTGGTTCTGGAGATAAAGGAACTCCAATTGTATTGGTTCAAGGTTATTTTGATAATTTCACAGATTAAGGAGAAGAAAGATGAAACAAGACATGATTGTCATTTTAGATTTAGGTAGTCACGAAAATACAACAATTGCACGTTGTATAAGAGATTTGGGTGTTTATAGTGAAATTAAGCCACATGATATTACTGTTGATGAATTAAATACTTTATCAAATGTGAAGGGTATTATTATTAATGGTGGTCCTAATAATATTATTGATGGACAAGAGATTGATGTTGTTAGTGAACTATATACTGCTGGATATCCTATTCTTGCATTTGAACATAGATTGGCTCAAGTAGATAATAGAACATATCCTGCTAATGAAGATGAATTAAAAGATATTTTATCTGAATTTGTTTTCAATGAATGTCATGCTGAAAAGAATTGGAATATGAAAAACTTTATTAATGATCAGGTTGAGATTATTAGAAATCAAGTTGGTGATAAAAAAGTTTTACTTGCTTTATCAGGTGGTGTTGATTCATCAGTAGTTGCTGCTTTATTAGTGAAAGCAATTGGAAAACAATTGTATTGTGTACATGTGAATCATGGTTTAATGCGTAAGGGTGAATCTGAAGATGTTGTGGAAGTTTTCCAAAATCAATTAGATGCAAACTTAGTGTATGTTGATGCAACAGAACGTTTCTTAACTAAGTTAGAAAATATTGCTGATCCTGAACAAAAACGTAAGATTATTGGTGCTGAGTTTATTAGAGTATTTGAAGAAGAAGCGAGAAAGTTAGATGGTATTGAGTTCTTAGCTCAAGGAACTATCTATCCTGATATTATTGAATCTGGAACAAAGACTGCTAAGATGGTCAAATCACATCATAATGTTGGTGGGTTACCAGAAGATTTACAATTTGAATTGGTTGAACCTTTATTCCAATTATTTAAAGATGAAGTTCGTGCTTGTGGAGTGGAACTTGGTTTACCATATGAAATGGTTTATAGACAACCATTCCCAGGTCCAGGGCTTGGTGTACGTTGCTTAGGGGCAATCACAAGAGATCGTTTAGAAGCAGTGAGAGAAAGTGATGCTATTTTAAGAGATGAATTTGCTAAAGCTGGTTTAGATAAAAAAGTATGGCAATATTTTACAGTTGTCCCTGATTTTAAATCAGTTGGTGTCAAAAACAATGCGCGTAGTTATGATTATCCAGTCATTATTCGTGCTGTGAATACTGTGGATGCTATGACGGCAACGATTGAACAAATTGATTGGCCTATCTTGATGAAGATTACTGATCGTATCTTGGCTGAAGTGCCTCATGTCAATCGTGTATGTTATGACATGTCACCAAAACCATGTGCGACAATTGAATGGGAATAGTATCAAATGAGTTAAAATCCTTTATTTGAAGGGTTTTGACTCTTTTTTTATTCAATGTGTGCTCGTTACATTGTTATTGTATTTATTTACTTTGCGACAACAATCACTTTTTTATATGCTGTTTTTCTATATTTGTTTGTTTATAAATGATACAATTAAATTAACAAAAGTTGGATTTGTAGAGATGTTTATAGAAAATAGAATATGTAAGAATAAACTCTTGGGTCTCTGTAAAAAATATTATACTAGGAAAGTAGGAGGTGCTTTATGAGAATTTCAAGTTTTAATATCAATAAATTTTGTGGACCATATAGTAATAGAGGCTCATATTATAATCCTACAAATATAAATTTGAGGAGGTATTTATGGAGATAAGAAAAGCGACAGAATTAGATAGGAATGATATAGCCTTCATTTATGCAGATGCTTTTTCAGATGATTGGAAACAACTCTCTACAGATACTGAAAAAATGGCAAGAGCATTAAGGAATGGGCATATTCTAAATAATTATATTGTGGCAGTATGTGATGAAAGGGTTGTTGCTTTTATAGCCTTGATGACTGATGAAGTTAGAGCATTTCATATACCTATAAAAGATTTTCAAAAAGAATTCGGCTTTTTCAAAGGATATATGGTAGGCATGGCTATGAAGAATGATATGGAAAAAGGAATTTCATTAGATAAGGGAATGGCATATATAGATATAGTTGGTGTGTGTAAAGAATATCAACATAAGGGTATAGCAAGTTCTTTAATTGATTATGTATTTAATAATTATGAATATTCTTCATATCTTCTTTCTGTAACAAATATCAATAATAAAGCGATAGCGTGTTATAGAAAAAAAGACTTCAAAGAAGTTAGACGTGAAAAAGTTAAATATCCTAAGCAAAGAGGTTTTTCAGAATATTTATATATGGTCTATCATGTAAATAAAAGTAATCTTAAATAAGATTATTAAATGAGAATTTACGGAATGGATATAATTTTTCTTAATTAAAATAACAGGAATGGGAGAACAAAGTATAGCATTTAAACCTCGTATCTTTATCAGCTCCACTTTTAGTGATAACAAAAAAGTTTAGTATTTAATCGGTCATGAAAAGTGCGAATAAAAAAATAAAGTCCATAGAGCCTTATTCTATAAGGTTTTACGGACTTTTTCATTTCGTTTGAGTACCAAATAAGTTAGCAGTAATAGATCTTTAGCGATATAAAATTAAATATAATTATTTTTTAACTCTTGACAAAAAATTATTAATGTAATATATTGTACATGTACGATATATACATTTATATACATTGGAGGAATGGTTGTGCAAATACTAATCAGTAATAATACTACAAAACCAATATATGAGCAGATTATCACTCAAATAAAAAATGCTATCATGAGTGGGGAACTCAAGTGTGGAGATTCATTGCCATCAATGAGAATGTTAGCAAAGGATTTGCATATTAGTGTGATAACAACGCAAAAGGCTTATGAAGAATTACAAAGAGCAGGCTTTATTGAGAGTGCTGCTGGAAAGGGAACGTTTGTTTCTTCGCCAAATAAAGAATTTATACTGGAAGAACAAATGCGATTAGCTGAAGAAAAATTACAGGAAGTGGCTGACATTGGACGAACGAATGGGATTCAACTAGACAAGTTATGTGAGATATTAACGATGTTTTATGAAGGTGAATAATAAAAAGAAAGGTGTGTTGTTATGAATGCATTAGAAATAAAAAATATTACAAAAAATTATGGAGATTTTCATCTAGAGAATATATCATTTATTTTGCCTTGTGGAAATATAATGGGTTTAATCGGTGAAAACGGTGCAGGTAAATCAACGATTATAAATTGTATTTTGGATACAATAGAGAAAGATTCTGGAACTATTTCAATATTGGGACAAACAAATGAAAAAAATAATTTGAGGTTAAAGGAAGATATTGGAGTTGTGTTTGATGTAAGCGAGTTTTATGATAATTATAATATTCTGCAAACAGAAAATATTCTTAAGGATATTTACAAGAAATGGGATAAAAAAACATTTTATAACTATATGGAAAAGTTTGATTTACCAAAAAATAAGTTAGTAAAAGATTTCAGTAGAGGAATGAAAATGAAGTTAGCAATATCAATTGCTTTATCTCATCAACCTAAATTACTTATATTGGATGAGGCAACAAGTGGGCTAGATCCTATTATGCGTGATGAAATATTGGATGTTTTTATGGAGTTTGTACAGGATGAAAATCATGCAATATTATTATCATCACATATCTCAAGTGATTTGGAAAAGATTGCTGACTATATTACATTTATACACGAGGGTAAGTTAATTCTATCATCTTCAAAAGATGAACTTATTTATGAATATGGCATTATGAAATGCAGAGATGATGAGTTTCAATTCATTGATAAAGAAGACATTATACGATATCGTAAAAAAACTTATGAGGTTGAAATTTTAATTAGAGATAGAGAAAAAATGGCAAAGAAATATACAAAGTGCATTGTTGATCCTGCAAAGGTCGATGATATTATGACACTGTATGTGAAAGGAGCGTAGTTATGCTTGGACTTATAAAAAAAGATTTATATTATCTAGGTACGAGTTGGAAAGTATTATTCTTATCAGTCCTAATCATTGGGTGGTTTTCTACATCAAAAGGGTTTGGAGCAATTCTAATTATTGTCTTACCTACATTTTTTGGATTAAGTATTTTGGGGTGTATACAACAAGATGCCCAAAAGAAATGGTATGACTATTATAAGATATTACCAATATTACCTAATAAAATAGTTGCTTCTAGATATATTTCATTTTTGTCCTTTATTGGTATTGGCTTACTTATTTCAATTGTTTATGGATATGGTGTTCAAATTTTCTTGGGTGTAGAATCTTTAGGTAAAAACTTTACAATACTTCAAGGTATCGAAATGGGTATAGCAGTAGCGTTAGGTTTTGCATCATTCTTTATTCCTGTAACTTATTATAATAAAGGTGAAAAAATGGAAGTTTCAATGATAGTTAGTGGATTCATTTCATTTGGATTAGTTTATATCTCTACTAAAATTCTTCAGTTATTAGGAATTCATTTGATGGACTATTCACATTTGTTTATTCAAATATTATTCGTTGTGGCAGTAATCACTTTTACTATATCTTGGATGATTTCAAATTTTATATATAATAAAAAAAGATATTAACACATACTTTATATGAGTATATTTTGAGTATAATCATTTTGGTAGTTATTTAAAAACAAAAGAATAATAATATATTTTAGATGAAAAAGGAAAATTAACAAATGATGATTATAATAGAACATATAAAATTAATGAGAAATTCAAACTATTAAATAATGAAATCAGAAAATATTTATCCAAGCTAGAAGTTTGAGATTGATTGAAATATCAAGTTTTTAAGATAGAATTCCTAAGTCTTGTAATGCAGCAAGTACTGGATTATGACCCCACAATTCACTTGTTAGGGTGTTGCCCTAATACCCTGAATAAAAATTAGAGTATAGTCAATAATAAAAATGTATTGCTAATCGTTATACATTAGAATATAATTAATTTATAGAGAGAGGTGATGATTATGGCAACAAAAACAGCAAATGTACTTGCTCGCGTAGAGCCTGATATTAAAGCAAAGGCGGAAGGTATTATGGCACAACTAGGAGTGCCTGCCTCTGTTGTGATCAATATGCTATATAAACAAATTATCATGACGAAGAGTATTCCTTTTTCTTTATCAGTTTCTAATTCATTTCAGACACTTGATGAAATGAATGAAGAAGAATTTGAACTCATGATGCAAAAAGGATTAACTGATGCGAAAGCAGGAAATTCTCGTTCAGCAAAAAGTGTATTTAATGATCTAAGACAGGAACTCGCAGAATAATGGATAAGTATTTAGTTAATATTACAAAGTATGCAGAGGGTCAATTAAAAGAAATAAGTCACTATATTGCAAATGAGTTAAATGATCATGATTGTGCAATGCGTATTCTTGATCTTTTGGAAAATGAAATCTATTCCTTATCACAATTACCACAACGTATTGTTTTAGTTGATGAAGAGCCTTGGCATTCAGAAGGCATTCATAAAATGATAATTAAAAACTTTATCGTGTATTTTTGGATTGATGAAGCAAGAATGACTGTTCAAATAACTGGTGTTGTTTATGCAAAACGAGATCAAGTGAAGCAACTTGCAAAAATGAATATGAAATAACATGAGACAGGTACGCCTGTCTTTTTAATTTGAAGGAGCTTGGATTACCAAATTATTTTTAGATGGTTAATTTTAGGAGTTAACCAACACATTATGAGTTAATCGAAAAAAATTTTTTAGTAATGCCCCTTTTTGTGTTTGAGGTGTCTAGATTTTTGTTTGATTATTTTTTCTTTTATAGACTTCTTCTTTTGATTTTGATATTTTCTAAAAAAATGAATGTTTATGAGTTTGAAAGTTATTAAGAAACTAGGGGTATATGTTACCACAAGTTTTCTTATGGATTGATTTTTATAGTTCATGGTACTATGGGGAGATTTCGGATAACTTAAATGGAAGAACTTAGTCGTCCAATGAAAAAGGAACTATGCCTTTTCAATAGTTAAAAACTATTTATTTCTTACAGTCTTCTCTTTTTTATTTTGATTTAATAAATTGAGGATAAAGATGCAGAATTTTACATGAGTTGGTATATTGATTCATAGGATGAGAACGTGAGACATAAAGCCAAGTGTTGCCAATAGATTTGAATAATGATTTTAAATATAGGGAGGAAACAAATGTGACTTTGTCCTCCAAATATTCAAAGGTGAACCAATCAAAATATGGAAGAAGAAAATGAATGTATATGAAAGAGGAGTAAGAAATATTATACGCAAGTTTACTGACAAGTAGACAGCTTGACAAATACACTAAATGAGTTGATAAAGATGTGAATGATTTGTATGAAGAATAATTAAATGGCTAAAAAAGAAATACTGCTAAGAAACAGAAAAACCAAATACAAATTGTACAAGAAGTGTACAATGTTCAGAAATATATTGAAAAATTGTAAGAAAAGAGATTATTTATAAACAGGAAGAGAAATGTTTTATTTAGGTTTTATTTGTTTTATGACAAGGTGATTTTTTATTCATTAGTATAAAATAAAATGGTATAATTTGGGTAATGTTGGAGGAAAACAAATGAAAAAAATAGAAGGATCACTTAAGAGTTTAAAGTGAATTTTTAGATATTATTAATTGATTTATAGAGATAAAAGATTGTTGATTAGAGAAGATAAAAATATAAAATTATGAACAAGATATTTCAATTTAGATATGGTAAATTAAATATAAAATAAAAAAGCAATAGATAAATCTTAGTTATGATGAAAGATATGTAGAGTAACGATATGAGCGGATATAATAAAGATAAGTTAAAAGTGATATTAACAGCGTTAGCAAGAAATGAAATACGGATATCATATAAAAAGGCAGATGAAATACTTACTGCTTGCAGTAGCAAAATTGGAGGTAGACCAGCAGTTCCCAATGATTTTGTATGGCCTAGATTTTTAGGTGAATCATTTGATGGTAAGACAAAGGAACGACCTTTATCATTTATGGCTCAAATTAATCTTGAAGATGTAAAAAATGATGATACTGAAAATTTATTACCCAAGACTGGCATATTAAGTTTCTTTTATGAGCAAATAAGTATGCCATGGGGATTTGATCCTAAAGATAACGGATCAGCCAAGGTATACTATTTTCCCACAAAAGATCATCTAATTCCTATGAATATTCCTAAGGATATGGATGAAGAGGCAATTATGCCAGAATTAGCCATAACTTTTGAAAGTCATATCAGTTTTCCTGAATATGGTGATTTATCTGCTGAAATTACAGATATGGAAATAGAATGGGAAGATTATGATGAATGCCGCATTGAATATGGATATCCATGTGATGAATATGGGGAAGTGACAAAACTTCTTGGTTATTCTGATACAATTCAATCATCTATGGAAGAAGAATGTGAGATAGTAACTAGAGGATATAGGTTAGGATCTCCAGAAGATTTTGCTGTTATTCCAGATGATATATTAGAACAAGTTAAAATCAATAGTAAAGATTGGATACTTTTATTTCAAATGGGAACGATTGAAACAGAAGATATGGAGTATATGTTTGGTGATTGTGGTCACATTTATTTTTGGATACGAAAACAGGATTTAAAAAATAAAAATTTTGATAGAATATGGCTGATTCTACAATGTGGTTAATGACTGAGTTTTTTTATCAAAAAGAGTTAAATAAGTGGGAAGTAATAAATGATTTAAGTTCTGTTTTGATTAAAAAAGTTATTAAAATATATTTGGGTTTTTTAAATCTTATGAAAACACAATGAAAACAAGATTATCGATGTCATGTTTAATATAATGAGCAAGAGGTGGGATATTATGAAAGACAATAGATATTTTCAAATGGTGTATCTTTTGCTGCAAAAAGGGCATATGACTGCACCAGAATTAGCTGAACATTTTGAGGTTTCAGTAAGAACTATTTATAGGGATATTGACATATTGAGTTTAGCAGGAATACCTGTATATGCTACACAGGGTAAAGGTGGAGGTATCTTTATTCAAGAGAATTTTGTGCTTAATAAATCTCTTCTAAGTGAAGAGGAACAGAAACAAATATTGATGGCTTTACAAGGGATTAGAATCATAGAAGAAGGAGATACGAGTGCTCTTTTATCAAAACTGAGTAGTGTATTTCAAAAACAAAACACAGATTGGTTTGAATTTGATTTTTCAAGTTGGACAAAAAGTGGTGCAAGGAAAGAAGTTTTTCATTTGTTACAAAGTGCAATTTTTAAGAATAAGAAAGTTATGTTTAATTACTATAATGGTAAAGGTGAATGCATTCAGCGTACTGTTGAACCACTGAAACTGGTTTTCAAGTCTTATGATTGGTATTTATATGGATATTGTTGTATGCGAAATGATTACCGTTTTTTCAAATTAATACGTATTCGAGATTTAGAGATGACAGATGATGAATATATTCGTAATATACCAAATGAGATTTTTACAAGAGCAGAAAAATTTGAAATGGAAATGATTCAAGTCACACTTTTGTTTGATAAAAGTATGTCAGTTCAAGTTTATGAGAAATTTGATGATGAGGTCACTAAAAACAAAGATGGAAGTTTATTGGTAGAAACACTCATGCCAAATAATGAACTTCTCTTTAGTTATATATTATCTTGTGGGGATAAAGTAGAAGTGATTGCTCCTCAAAGTATTCGTAATATTATATTTGAAAGAGCTAAAAAAATCCAAGAAAAATATAGAACATGACACGCTGTTGCAAGTTATAAATGATATGATAGTATTAACATATTCAATGTAAAATGCTTTATAGATAAATTGGCTATTTTAGTCAGAACAAAGTATAGGAAGAAAGTAGGGGAATGAAGGCTCAATTAATTTTCTATTGTTTTGCAAGAATAGAAACTAAAATTGAATAAGCATTATACAATTCAATATGTTAATGATTCAAGAACTCAACACATTAATAATGATGTGATGATAGTATCTATTTATAAGAAGGAGAGAGCGTACAATGGAAAAAGCTTTAGTAGTTATAGATATTCAAAACGATATTACAAAGAATTATAAGGAAATTATTGATAATATTAATCGTTCAATAGATTGGGCAGTTAAAAATGATATGTATGTTGTTTACATAAGACATTATAATTTATCAGCAGGAACAAGAACATTCAAACCTAATACACCTGGATCTGAATTGGTTTCTGATTTAAAAATAGTATCAGATCATATTTTTATAAAATCTAAAGGAAATGCATTAACAAGTGAGGAATTTGCAAACTTTATAACTGAAAATCAAATAGGTGAGTTTTATATTACAGGTGCAGATGCTGTTGCTTGTGTGAAATCAACGACTTATAATTTACGCAAGGCAGATTATCAAGTCAATGTCTTATCTGATTGTATTACAAGTTATGATAAAAAGAAGATTGATGAAATGCTTCATTATTATGAGAGTAAAGGCTGTAAGCTAATGAGTTTGAATGATTTGTTAGATTCATAATTGATAAAGGTTTAAAAGTAAATAGTATGGAAGATGATCAGTTGTTTGCTAAACATCAAAATGTCTTAGAGTTGATTGATTAAATTTGTTTTTTATGAAAGTAACCAAGATAATAAGCAAGATGAGGTGATAAAATGAAGGATTATAAACCACCCTATTCAATTGAAGCCTATGACATGATACAAGAGATAGATCCATTCAGTTTAAAAGATTTGAAAAGAGTTCATGGTGTTATGGAAAAGTTTTTAGAAGTAGAAGCTGGTGAATTTCGAAGTGGGGATGAAGGTGTTTTTAATGGAGATGAATATTCCTTATTTTATAGGAGCAATTATTTATTATATTAGGTTAAAAAGCGAAGTTAAAAAATAAAATGACTTATTAAAAAGTATTCAAGAGAAAAAATCAATATCATTCTTAAAGTGTATATAATCATAAAATAGCATTAAAATTTTCTTATGAAAGTTTATAAAAGAGTGAAGTGATCAATTTTCTGTGTCTATTTCTTACAATAATCCATGAAACAACTTATCTTATAATAGTACATAGGAAGAGTGGTAATAGAAAAATGAAATAACCATTCACATATTGGTTAGAAAAGACTATGAAGCATGTTATGATTATTATACAGAATAGTTAGGATTAGTGCCAATTTGGGGAGATAGGAATGGACTTTATGCATCATTTGCAGTAAGTGCTGATGAAGCACCTTGCATGGCTGTTATTCTATCAGTGAAGGATGTGCCAACTGTTATTATTATGGGCTCACATGCCAAACATTATAGACAAAATACCGTTGAAAAAACAGATAATAACTGTAACTAAAGAATATCATATTAATATTTTAAATGGAAAGAAATTCTTTTAATAGATGAAGGCATCACATGATGTCTTTTTTTAGATGTTTATAGCAGAAAATATCATGAAGACAATAACAAACTTTGATAAAATGAAGGAAATGAGAGAAAGGAAGTATACGAAATATTATGAAAAAGTGCATAATCAATGGAAAAGTTATTCTACATGATGAAATTGTTACTAAAAATGTTTTTATAGAGGGAGATAAGGTTGTAGAAATTAGTGAGAGGAAACCAGAAAAAGAAGACATCATAAATGCCAAAGAGTTATATGTGAGTCCAGGGTTTATTGATATTCATACTCATGGTAGAGGTGGATATCAAGTGATGGATTCAACTTTCGAAAGTCTCAATGCCATTTCAAAAGCATCTTTACAAACAGGTGTGACTTCTTTTCTTGTAAGCACAGTCACAATGCCTATTGAATCTATTTCACATGCGATTGAAAATGTTGTCAAAAATAAAGAAAAAGTTGAAGGAGCACAAATTTTAGGCGTTCATATGGAAGGACCATTTTTCAGTAAAGTTTACAAAGGAGCACAACCGGAAGAATATATGATCCATCCTACTATTCAAAACTTTGTTTCTATTGTCAATAATAATGAAGATATCGTCAAAAAAGTATCACTTGCTCCAGAATTAGAAGGGGCTACTGAATTGATACCCTATTTATGTGAGAAAGGTATTATTGTCTCATTGGGTCATACCAATGCGACCTATCAAGAAGCACAAAGAGCAATTGACTTAGGTGCTACATCAGCAACCCACACTTATAATGCAATGACACCTCTAACCCATAGGGAAGTGGGTGTTACAGGAACTGTGATGATAAATCAAAATGTATATGCTGAATTGGTATTAGATGGAATACATGTTTCTTATCCAGCTGCTAAAATCCTCTTAAAAACGAAAGGAAAAGACAAGGTGGTTTTGATAACTGATTCTGTAGAAACCGCAGGATTACCAGATGGTATTTATGAGTCATCAATGGGAACAGTTCGTATCAACAATCATCAAGTCAGATTATTAAATGGAACTCTAGCAGGGAGTCAGGCTGATATGAATCAATGCGTCAAAAATGTATATCAGCATTTAGGATTAACTTTGAATGAAGCTGTTTCTTTAGCAAGTTATAATCCAGCGAAAAGTTTAGGTATTGATAAAATGGGAGAAATAAAAGTAGGGAATTTTGCAGATATTATTTTCTTTGATGATAATTTCCAGATTAAACAAACAATAGTGAAAGGAAAGGTGTTATAATATGTTAACTATACAGACACGTACTATTGAGGTCAGTGGAACCCATTATGAAATTGGTTATCAATTAGGAAAGATGATTGAGACAAATTTATTATTAAAATCAAAATATATTGTAAAACCAGAAATGACTCTTTATCAGATTCAAGAAACCAATCAATTACTTGATAAATGGTGTCCAGGATTAACTGATGAAATCAATGGCTTTGCTGATGCTTTGAATGTATCATTAGAATCATTATTCTTCTATAATATGACTTGTTATATTCCTCGCTGTAGTCATATTGCATTGCTTCCAAGTATGACGGCTGAAAAGAAGCCATTACTTGCAAGAAATTATGAATTTTCTTGTGAACTTGAAGATTTTTGTCTGATGAGAACAGTGGCAAAAGGCAATTATACACATATTGGAACATCTATGTTACAATTTGGACGGGATGATGGTTTCAATGATCAGGGTTTAGCTGTCACAATCAGTTCATGTGGTCTTCCTGTTGCTAACTTACCTCATATGCAAAAACCACAATTTCAAGGTTTACAATATTGGGTTGTTGTGAGAGCACTGCTTGATAACTGTAAAAATACAAAAGAGGCATTAGCTTATTTAAAAGATATGCCAATTGTTTTTAATATGAATATCATTTTATTAGATAAGACAGGTCATGGGGCACTTGTCCAAACGATGGATGGTCAAAAAGCATTTCGAGAAATTGATGTTTATAGTTCTCAACAGATGATTCATGCAACAAATCATTCTATATTATCTGAATTCGTACATTTAGAAAAACAAGTTTTTACACATAGTATTGGTCGCTATCAGTATATACAAAAAGAGTTGGAGCAAGAAACAACAGTCACAAGAGAAAAACTCAAAGAAATGTTATTAGATAAATATCCTGATGGACTTTGTTTTCATAATTATAAAGAAAGTTTTGGTACAACCAAAAGTATGATTATTTCACCGATTGATGGGACAATCGAGTTATGCTGGGGTGGGAGACATGAGAATGGCTGGAATCTGTATCATTTATCTCAACCATTTGATAATCAAACATCAGAAATTGAAATTCATATTGATGATGTTCAAAAAGGATTGTTTGATTGGCAATCATTATAGAAAGGATATAAAAACATGAACTATCAAAAGGCTTTAGAAGATGCTATTATCTACATTGAAAATCATTTAGAAGAAGATATCAGAGTTGAAGAAGTTGCTCATTCTGTTGGTTATTCATACTTTCATTTTAATAGACAATTTCAAGCATTGATTGGAGAGAGTGTTGGTAATTATATAAAAAAACGACGACTTGCCAATGCTGCTCACCAACTTTTATATACGCATCATAAAATTATTGATATTGCCATAAAAAATAATTTTGAATCAGCTGAGTCTTTTAGTCGTGCTTTTAAATTGATTTATAAAGTGAGTCCACAAAAATATCGAGAGAATCGAATACAAACATTAACTTCCAATAAAGAAAATTTAAATTCTGATTTGTTAGAACACTTAGTTCATCATGTTACTGTTCATCCTCAAATTGTCATATTGCCTGAAATTAAGGTTGTTGGAATCAGAAGACAGACTCAATTAAGAACCAAGGAGATTAAAAAACTTTGGGAAGAGTTTTATAGTCTTGAAGAAAAGGCTCCTTATTCTTATCAAGAGCATCGTAAATTTGGTATTTATGAATCATCTTTAAGTGATGTTCATTTTATTGTTGGAGAAGAGACGATATTTAATGAAGTGGTTGGTATAGAGGTTGATTCTTTTGAAAATATGGTATCATATTTTATCAAAAAAGTCATACCAGGAGGCCGTTATGTTGTTTTTACACATCATGGCTGTTTTAAGACATTACCACAAACAATAAATTATATTTGGGGAACATGGCTTCTTTCTACCAAAGAAGAAATAGATTCACGAGAAACATTTGAAGTTTTAGACGAAAGATTTCTAGGCTATGATCATCCTGATTCTGAGTTGGATTTATATATTCCTTTACGATAACTTATATCATTTAACTGGTATAAGTTTTTTTATATGCCTTTTAGGTATAGAAATCTATAATTTATAGGCGTTTGTATTCTTTTTATTTATATATTAGAATAAAAACATCAAAAGATGAAACAATTTATTATTCATTTTTTGAAAACAATTGAAAATATAAATATACAAATAAATAGGAGGAATTTATGGCAGCATTATCAACTTTATTTCCCGTATTCTTTATGGTACTTTTAGGGATTATATCAAGAATTAAGGGATTTGTTACACCAGAACAAAAAGAAGGAGCCAACAATATTGTCTTTAATGTTTTGTTTCCAATCTTAATCTTTAATATTTTATTAACTTCAAAAATAGAATCATCAGCAATTTTGATTGTTGTTTATGTTTTTATCGCATTTGTTTTGACAATGTTCATTGGAAAACTTTTCACAAAGTTCACAGGTGAAAGATTTTCTCACATTTCTTATTTCATGTTAACAACATGTGAAGGTGGAAATGTTGCATTACCGCTTTATACTTCTATTGTTGGTGTTGCATATGCCAGCAATACAGTTATCTTTGACTTAGCAGGAACTTTAATTGCCTTTGTGCTTATCCCAATCATGGTCGCTAAACTGAATGCAGGACAAACAAGTCCAAAAGAATTGGCCAAAACAATTTTTACGAATTCATTTGTGATTGCAGTTATCTTAGGTTTAGGATTGAATTTATTAGGTGTTTACAATATGTTAGCACAAACACCATTTATTGATGTTTATACAAATACAATCAATATGATTACAGGTCCAATTATTGGTATGATCTTATTCATTATTGGCTATAACTTAAAAATCAATATGGACACACTAGGTTCGCTATTGAAATTATTAATTGTGAGAATTGTTCTATTTGCCTTTGTCATTGTAGGGTTCTTTGTATTCTTCCCACATTTAATGGCTGATAAGATTTATATGTTGGCAGTGCTTATCTATTTTATGTGTCCAACTGGATTTGCTTTACCAATGCAAATATCACCACTGTTTAAAAGTGAAGAAGATAACAGTTATACAGCTGCACTGATTTCATTAAATATGGTTGTGACATTGATTGTCTATACTGTTATCGTTATTTTTATTGTATAAATCATAACAAATTGTTTTTATATACAAACATAAAATTTGTTACAATAGAATCAAGGAGGAAAGAAAGATGGCATTTCAAAAAGATTTTTTATGGGGTGGAGCAATTGCTGCCAATCAAGCTGAAGGAGCTTGGAATAAAGATGGAAGAGGACCAGCCAAGACTGATGTAACAACGGGAGGCTCAGTTAAAGAACCTCGTTATGTGACATTTATTGATCAGGATGGGAATCCTGGTAAAGTCAGGAATGGTCAGCCTATTCCTGATGGGGCAAAATATGCAGTTTTAGATGATTACTATTACCCCAATCATGATGGTATTGACTTCTATCATCACTACAAAGAAGATATTGCATTGTTTGCAGAAATGGGATTTAAGATGTTTAGACTCTCTATTTCATGGAGTCGTTTATATCCGCATGGAGATGAAGAAATACCAAATCAAAAAGGCATTGAGTTTTATCGTCATGTGTTTAAAGAGTGTCAAAAATATGGGATTGAGCCATTGGTGACTATCTGGCATTTTGATACACCACTTTATTTAGAAGAACATTATGGTGGATGGAACAATCGAAAACTAATTGATTTTTATGAAAGATATGCCAGAACATGTTTTACTGAATATAAAGGACTGGTTAAATATTGGTTAACATTTAATGAAATCAATAATACAATTATGATGTTGAATTTATTTGGGAATCAAGCTGGTTCAAAAGAACATCAGGAAGGATATCAGCAATTACATTATCAGTTTGTAGCCAGTGCAAGAGCTGTACAAATTGGACATGAAATTGATTCAGACAATATGATTGGTTGTATGATTTGTGGGATTACATTCTATCCAGGAACGTGTGATCCTCGTGATATTTTAGCGAATCGCCATATGTGGGCAAAATCTATCTTCTATTGTGGAGATGTACAGTGCAAGGGTAAATATCCAACCTATGCAACACGTTTATGGAAGGAGCATGAAGTTCATTTAGATATCACGAATCAGGATTTGATTGAATTAAAGAATGGAACTGTCGATATGTATACATTCTCATATTATATGTCATCACTTGAAACAACGCATGAAGCAGATGAAATGGTTTCTGGAAACTTTGCGGCTGGTGCAAAAAATCCATATTTACAATATTCAGATTGGGGATGGGCATTTGATCCTCAAGGACTGCGTTATTATCTAGAGATGATTTATGATCGTTATGAACGACCATTAATGGTCGTTGAAAATGGATTAGGTGCTTTTGATACAGTTGAAGCAGATGGTAACATTCATGATTCATATCGTATTGATTATTTAAGAGAACATATTATGGAAATGAGCAAAGCTATTGACAATGGTGTCAATTTAATTGGGTATACAACTTGGGGATGTATTGATCTTGTATCAGCTGGAACAGGTGAAATGAGAAAGCGTTATGGTTTTATCTATGTTGATAAAGATGATGCTGGAAATGGAACTTACGATAGAAGCCGTAAGGATTCATTTTACTGGTATCAAAAATGTATCGCAACCAATGGTGAAGATTTAAACTAAAGACATAAAAAGTACAGAAGAGTCCAACTCATTTCTGTACTTTTTCTTTCAGCATATTCATAAAGATTTCAATAGGTTTAGAAAATACCTGATATTTACGCCAAATAAATACCATGTTTTCTTCTATTGCTGGTGTAAGTGGTCGAAAACAGACATTATCCATTGCATCATCAAAACTCTGTTCAAAACATAAAGCATAAAGATGACTTTCTTTCACAAGCGAAGATAAAGCAAAAGGAAAATTATAAGTTCCAACAATATTTAATTTCCTTTGATTACCACCAACCCATCCAGCAATTTCATTTTTAACCAGTTCCTGTGAAGGACATAACAATGATACTTGACGTAGATCATCAGCAGTGATGTATTCAAGTTGAGAAAGTGGACTCTCTTGGGACATCAAAACACCCCAAGTATGAGAATGTGTTATTTTCAAATAATCATATTTCATAAAATCAACTGGTTCAATCACAATCCCAAAATCAAGTTCAGACTTTTCTATCTGAGATGAGATGTCTTCAGTGCTTCCATATTTAATATGGACTCTGACAAAGGGATGTTTCTCTTGCATGAGGGCAAGTGATTGAGCAATATGTTTTAAACCTATTTTTTCAGTACATCCAACATGAATATCTCCTGTCAGTAATTCTTCATTTGCTCTCACTTCTGCTTCAGCTCTTTCAACAATACTGATAATTTCTTCTGCACGTTTTTTGAGAATCATACCTTCATCAGTTAATGAGATTTGCCGATTTCCTCTTGTAAAAAGTTGTTTTCCAAGTTGCTCTTCTAATTCTTTCATTTGTCTTGAGAGAGTAGGTTGGGTCATATGTAAATATTCTGCTGCTTTAGATATATTTTTCTCTCTTGCTATTGTTAAGAAATATTGTAAAGTTCTGATTTCCATTTGCTTCACCTCTTTTTTTATTTTAACATCATAAGATGATTATTCAAACATGAAAATTTTATTTTTATTAAGAGAATAAAATATATTGACTCTTCCCTAACAGGAAGGTTTATGCTTAATATGATACAGTTTAGTATCAAAAATATTATGAATAAAGAGAGGAGTTTATTTATGTCTCATAAAGATTACATAACAATAAGAGGATTAACTCAAAACAATTTAAAAAATGTATCTCTAGAAATACCTAAAGAAAAGATCGTTGTTTTTACTGGTGTATCAGGATCGGGGAAATCAAGTATAGTCTTTGATACAATTGCAGCAGAGAGTCAGCGACAAATGAATGAAACATATTCTGCATTTATTAGGGGTAGATTACCAAAATATCAAAAACCAAAAGTAGATTTTATTGATCAACTGTCAGCTTCTGTGATTATTGATCAGGCACGTTTGGGCGGTAATGCTCGCTCAACAGTAGGGACAATCAGTGATATGTATTCGGCATTACGTTTGCTTTTTTCACGCATTGGAACACCTTATGTTGGAACAGCATCTTATTTTTCTTTTAATGACCCTAATGGAATGTGCCCAACTTGCTTTGGAATAGGTAAAGTTTTAGATATTGATATAGAACAAGTGATTCATTCAGATAAAAGTTTAAATGAAGATATGCTGGATATTCCTGCTTTTCATATAGGAAACTGGTATTGGAAACAATATACTGAAACTGGTTTATTTGATTTAGATAAAAAATGGAAAGATTATTCTCTTCCAGAACGAAATCTATTGCTTTATGGTGCATATGAAAAAGATGGCGAACGTGTTAATAAAAAACTAGAAGGGATTTATAATCATCTAAATCGTGTTCTTGTTAAGCGTGATTTATCTATGTCTAGTGATCAGACTCTCTCTCGCTTAAAAAAATTGGTGAAAGAACATGAATGTCCAGAATGTCATGGGAAACGCTTGAATTCATCATCTTTATCTTGTTGTATTCATGGATATAGTATTGCTGATATGTGTGAAATGGAATTTATTCATCTCCGTGAAGTTTTAAAGGAAATTCATGATCCACGTGGTGAAACAATTATTCAAACATTAGTCGCTACACTCACAAGAATGATTGATATTGGTTTACCTTATTTAAGTCTTAATCGAGAAACAACAACATTCTCTGGTGGTGAAGCACAACGATTAAAACTTGTCAGATACATGGGAAGTTCATTAACAGGATTGATTTATATTTTTGATGAACCAAGTACAGGAATGCATCCACGAGATGTCTATCGTATGACAAAACTGCTTCAAAGTTTACGCAATAAAGGAAATACTGTTTTGGTTGTAGAACATGATAAAGATGTCATTTCTATTGCAGATGAAATTATTGATGTTGGGCCACGAGCTGGACGATATGGTGGAGAAATCTTATATCAAGGAAGTTATCATCAACTTTTAGAATCTGATACATTAACAGGGAATGCAATGCGTGAACATATAGGAATCAAAGAACAACCAAGACCAGTGAGAACATTTCTACCAATTCGAAATGCTCAGTTGCATAATCTTAAGAATGTTTCAGTGAATGTTCCTGAAAATGTATTGTGTGTTGTGACAGGGGTTGCAGGGTCTGGTAAATCTAGTCTTTTTAGAGATGTTTTTGCTAAGCAATATGCTGAGCGTGTCATCATTGTTGATCAATCATCAGTGACAGCTACAAATCGATCTACACCTGTGTCTTTCTTAGGATTTTTTGATGATATCAGAAAACTCATGGCGCAAGAGAATCAAGTGTCTGCTTCACTGTTTTCATTTAATAGTAAAGGGGCATGTCCAGAATGTAAAGGTAAAGGAAAAGTAACTATAGAACTTGTTTTTATGGATCCAGTCACAACAACTTGTGAGGCATGCAATGGAAAACGTTATAGCGAGGAAGCTCTATCATATCAGTATCATGGAAAAAACATTATGGAAATTTTAAATCTGACTGTGGAAGAAGCATCAGAATTCTTCGCAGAACATAAGAAGATTGCAAAGAAAATCAATGCAATGATGGAAGTAGGATTATCTTATCTTTCGCTTGGTCAACCACTCTCAACTCTTTCTGGGGGGGAACTTCAAAGAATTAAGTTGGCCAAACACCTTGACCAAAAAGGAAATATCTATTTATTAGATGAACCAACAACAGGGTTACATGCTTCTGATGTTAAGAATATTATGAAACTTTTAGACCGCTTTGTTGTACAAGGGAATACAGTTATTGTTATTGAACATAATTTAGATGTGATGAAATTAGCAGATTACATTATTGATGTAGGACCAGATGGCGGTACAGCAGGCGGAGAAGTGGTTTTTACAGGTACACCACAAGAAATGATTGATACTGCTCAGACAATAACAGCAAAATATCTTAGAAAATCTTTGAGATAAAAGAGTCAATAAGTATAAAAGAGTGTATACTGAATAAAGTTCATTGATATATACTCTTTTTTCAATAAGATTATGTTTATGGTATTGCTAAATATCTATGCAGTTTAATCAATAAATTCTTTTGGAGAGTAGTTTAAATTATATTTATTTGTATCATCTCTTTATATTTGATTTAAAAGATTGTTATTTCACAATCGTTCAATTATTATTTATTATTTTAGGAATTAAATATAGTAAAGAAATATCTATAAAAGAATTTCTTATTTTTTGTAATGATGGATTCAAATCATTTGGTAGATAAAAGTTTGAGAAGGTGATATAATACCATAAATTATAGGGAGGATTTTTAATGAAGTATACATGTGCATATTGCCAAAAACACGCTTGTCATGATAAAAATTTAGAAAATGCACCAATTCATTGTCCATCATGTCATGAAAATCAAGAAGAAATACTGAGTCTATATCAAGAAGATGAAAATTATGCAATTGCTAATGTTTCTTCTCAGATAGTTATGGATAACTATGGGGAAAAGACAAGATTAAAGGAAATTATTGATTTTTGTAAGAAAATGGGTCATCAAAAACTTGGATTGGCATTTTGTGTTGGTTTATCAAAAGAAGCGCAAGTATTCAATCAGATATTAATAAAAAATGGATTTGATGTTGAATCGCTTATTTGTAAAATTGGAAGTGTTGATCGTCACATTATAGGAATTTATGATTGTGATGTAGCGATGTGTAATCCTATTGCTCAAGCAGAACTTTTTAATCAGCAAAAGACTGATTTTAATATTGTTTTAGGATTATGTGTAGGTCATGATACATTGTTTTTTAAATATTCTGAGGCTCCTGTAACAGTATTTGCTGTTAAGGATCGTGTTTTGGCGCATAATCCTTTAGGAGCTATTTATTTGGCAGACAGTTATTATGAAGATAAATTTTAAGAAAAATGAGTAAAATAATGAATTATAGAATACAGGAATTAGATGAGTTTTTTGTGGTTGGACAGGATATTGAATTAACGACATCACAAAGAAGAAATCTTCAAATCAGTACATCATTTTGGAGACAATTCAATATCAATTTAAAAACATTACATTTGTCACAATCTGGACATTGGATCAAATACGCATTCATGGAAAGACGACAAGGGAAATTATACTATTTTTGTGCAATTCCTCAAACTTCACATATCCCCATTGGATTTGTATCAAAGCATATAAGAGCTCATAAATATATGGTTGTTGAACATACTGGTCCAATAAATCAAATTTATCAAACTTATGGTCAGATATATGAAGATATTCTTCCTCAAAGTCAATATGTACCTATAAAAAATGAATTTATCCATTTTGAAAAATATGATTATCGATTCCACTGGAATAGAGATTCTTCAATTATTGAAATATGGATACCTATTCAAGATGAAAATATCAATAATATATTTGAATAAGAACGAACTCTATTTGAGTTTGTTTTTTTGTTTGAAAGAAAAAAGTATATATTCAAAGATATATACTCATACGAACTATTCAATTGAACTTATTGATGAATGATGAAACTCTTTCAAGAATTTCACATATTTGATAATCCAATCTGATTTCCACCAGTTTTTAGTTATAGCCCATTGTTCAGGATAATCATCCCATGACCATGTGATTGCCCAAGTTCCATCAGCTTCTTGAGTATCTAAAATAAATTCAGATTCAAATTGACATATCTTTTGATTTTGTTCATAAAAATCACTTGTTTTTGAACTTATAAAAAGGGATGGCTTACATACATATTCAATTGCCCATTTAGAAGTCTCATAAGTGATTATATGCTGAATTTGTTGTGTTAACAATGTCTTGAATTCTTCCATATCTAGAAGTTGTGTGAATTGACATTCTTGCATATATTCATAAAGTTCTACAAAACATGAAACAGTATGCATAGAATCTAATGGAAAATGATCTTGAAAATAACTGTATGCTTCTTGAACAAGTTGACAAGCGAGTTCATAGATATAACTTTCTTTATCAGCATATTTAAGAATAAATCCAATCAAACATGCTGTAGGGTTATATGAAAGGTCTTGTTGAGGCTCATATTCCCACCATGGAGCATGAGGGAAATCATTGTTACTGGTTACAGTGTTCGCCCATGTGTGTCCATTAAAATCTTTTCCAGATGCAAGATATTTAAGAATTCCTAGAACAATAGGATGATTTCTATCTTCTAACTGTATTTCTTTAATGATTTCTGTAGCTACCCATGTTTGAACTGGTGATGAATGAGGATTCCAACAATCAGGTTCTAGTGCATGAGCAAAGCCACCATCTTCATTTTGATATGTAGACAAGGCTTCTAAAACAGCTTCTTTTGAACCGTTTTCAAATAAATATTTCCACCTTGCCATATCAATAGGTCGTGCATTTTTATAAATAAAATCTCTTGCTTTTACATAATGCATATTTATAACCTCCATGAATTCATTATAACATCAAAACAATCTTTTACCATTTAAAATATTGATACCAAGTTCTTTTGCAACAGTCGTTTGTTTGAATGGATTAATCTTTTTAACAATATCATCTTGTTTAAAAAGTGATCCAGTATTTTTAAACCAAAATGTAACATTGGCTTTTACACATTGTTCACGAATATCAAGCACCCAATCATAATTGCATATACGAGCTTCTCGACTTGTTTCACCACCAACCGTGACATGTTCTACCCCATGAAGATAAGCAGTTAAATCAATTGGTCCTAAGAGCGGGGCACAAGCAATAAAACGTCTTTTTATAGGGTAGGATAAAAATAATGGAAGTCTATAATCAGCATTTTCTTGATTTTCAACAGTACAGCCAATATTTACATTTTCATATCCTTCACCCCAATCTGATGGTAGTGAGATAAGAAATCGATCAATTCTTTTTGTGAGAATTAAAAATTCTATATCTGGTCTTTGTTTGATGATGGCCCAAGCTTCTTGACGCCATTCATCGGCTTCAGGAAGAAAGAAGTCAGTTGCAAAACATGTTGCCAATATCTTATTTCCTTTTATATTGTACTCACCTTTTGCATTCATTCTTATAGGCCAATCAAATTGATCTGTCTTTGTGATGGTATTTTGACCATAACGTTTTGCATGTGGTCCATAGTAATAACAGTTTGTGCAACCATCACTTATTTGATAACATCCAGTCCATGGCTCCCAATTCATAACTTGTCTCCTTTTGATATTTCAAATTTTTATAAAGATAAGTATAACTTACTACACTCCTGATGCATCATTCAATTCAAATAAATTCCCTTCAGGATCTCTAAAATATGTACAACGCATACCCCATTCTTCAATAAATTGAGGTTCACCTATAAATGTGACACCAGCTTCTTTTAAACGTAAGTAATCTCCATCTAAGTCAAGGGTAGGAATAACTGCCACAAGCGTATCTGTTGGGGTATCACCATCTGGTTGTTTATAGCCTTGAAACATAGGCATTGCATCACCTAAAAATATAGCAAAGCATGGTGGTGTATCTGAGCTAACTGCAAATGAAGTATAAGGTCCATTTCTATCGCCCCAAACTGGAATTAAACCCATTTTTTGAGTATAAAATTCAAAGCACTCTCCATAATTTTTTCTAACAAGAATACGAACTGTTGTTTCATTAAATTTCATCTCTATAATCTCTCTTTCTATTTGTATGATAGCAATATTATAACTGAATAAATTCTTTTATTTATTGTAAAAATTGGACATATTATTTTAAATGTTTCAGATAAAATTATGACTTCATAAGAAATATTATGTTTTTAGAGATTGCATAATGAATCTATTTGTTCTGTTCAAATTACTATTCCTTAATCTTTATTCTCCATAAATGTCTTCTTGTTTTGACTGCATATTTCAATTCATATGATGATTCACCATTTTTCATTGCAGACATTATGTCTTGAATTTCTTTTTTTATATTCTCTTCATTATCATACCAACCTAAAACTGTTGTATGTTCACCCCAAAATGAATTGCCATCAACACCAAATAAAGCATATTTAGGTTCATTATCTTTAGTTTTAAACATATGTGATGATAATATTTTATAACAGTTCACAATAGACTTTCCATCATAAGAAGAAATGAGAATTCTTCCTGAACAATGATTATCTTGAGATGTATTATTATTGATAATCTCATCAGCCATTAAACTATCTAAAGAGACATTCAGTTGACTTGATAAGATTAATAATTTTTCTACTTCTGGATATCCTATACCTTGTTCCCATTTAGATACTGCTTGACGACTGACATTTAATAATTGAGCAAGTTCTTCCTGTGAAATACCTTTTTTCTTTCTCATTTGTTTGAGATTATCTGCGAATGCCATATTACATTCCTCCATTCTTATTTCTAACATAATTATAATGGAAAAGTATTTATTATTCTACCAACTTAAAATTGCATTTACGCAACTTGAAGTGATAGTGGAATCTTATATGACTATCTTCAGGAAATGAATAGACACTTAAGGTCTATTATGAAGAGATAATCATAATCTTTTTCATTTTATGAAATTATATATGCATTTTTTAATAAACAATGTATACTATGTATATGAAGATTCGTCAAGTGTTGATGAAAGGTGGTGAACTATGTATAAGTCAAAAGGATTAAAAAATATTAGTATTCAAAAAGTAAAAGATTATTTTATTGAAAACAAATATGCAACGAAAAATCAAATTGCTGAAGAGACACATCTATCACATGCAACAATTACCAATATTCTAAAGGAACTTTTAGAAAATCAATTTATTGTCAGAGTTGAAGATTGTGAATCAACAGGGGGCAGAAAAGCGAAGCAATATAAAATTTGTGGTTCATATATGGTATTTGGACTTATTGATTTAAGAGTGCAAAATCAAACGGTTTCTATAGAGTGTAGAATTGTTGATTTAGATTTTGTGATTATAGAAAATATGAAATGTCAGTTTGATACTTTGAATCTCAATGTTTTTACAAACTTGATCCAAGATATAAAAGAAAAACATCATATCCAATATCTAGGGATTTCGATACCTGCTATTGTGACAAATGGGAAAATTGAGAAATCTGATATAGAATCACTTGATGGTGTAGAATTACAAAAGCACATTGAAACAGTTTGTGGTATTCATACAATGATTGAAAATGATGTGAATACAGTTATGTTAGGTTACATACATACTCATGTGATAGAAAGTCAGTCAATTGCTTTTGTTTACCAACCTGATAATCATCATAGTGGGTGTGGTCTCTATATTAATGGTTCTCTTTTATATGGAGCAACACACTTTGCTGGTGAACTTGCTTATTTACCAAATGGAACATTAAAAGAACAAGAAGACATATTAAAAAAAGATCCATTATCATTATTAATCAAACAAGCTGCCAGTATTATTGCAATTATGAATCCTTCGTTAATGATTCTTTATACACCTTGTGTAGAAACGGAAATATTTAAAGCGACTATAAAAAAATATATACCTGTACAGCATTTACCAGAGTTCCAGTTTATTAACGAAATGGAAACATATATTTTTGAAGGATTAGCATCTCTATGTATAGAAAGTTCAAGATATAAAAGAAAGTAAAGAGGAGAAAAAAATGAAAAATTATATCGATTTACACATGCATTCAAAATATTCAGATGATGGTCAGTTTACACCATCAGAGTTGGTTCATCAATGCTTAGAAGCAGGAGTTGAGATTATGGCTATTGCAGATCACAATAGTGTCAAGGCAATTGATGAAGAAATCAAATGTTGTCAAGAAGTAGGTATCAAGTGTATACCAGCAGTAGAAATTGATTGTACATTTGAAGGGGTTAATTTACATGTTGTAGGATATGGCATGGATTATCATCAAGAAGAGATCAAGGCATTAGAAGAAAATGTTCTCAGACAAGAATTAAGTTGTTCAAATCAAAAATTAAAATTAACGAATGCTTTAGGTTTTGATTTAAAAAAAGAAGATTTAGATGCAGTAAGTGATAATGGTGTTTGGACTGGTGAAATGTTTGGAGAAGTCCTTTTAGCAAAAGAAGAATATAAAAACCATGAGTTGTTAAAACCATATCGTGAAGGTGGCAAAAGAAGTGATAATCCATATGTCAATTTCTATTGGGATTTCTATGCTCAAGGAAAACCTTGTTATACTGAAATTGTTTTTCCAACGCTCCAAGAAACAATTGATTTGGTTCATAAATATGGTGGTAAAACTGTATTAGCACATCCGGGTAATAACTTAAAAGATAAGTATGAATTATTTGATGAAATGGTCAAAATAGGAATTGATGGTGTTGAAGCATTTAGTAGTTATCATAGTCAAGAAGCCATTGATTATTTCTATAAGAAAGCGCAAGAATATGATTTGTTAGTGACTTGTGGTAGTGATTATCATGGCAAAACAAAACCCTCTATTCATTTAGGTGATTCAAAGTGTTCAATTGATCAATCTTTGATTGAAGAACAATTAAAAAATAATGGTTTATTATAAGGAGATAATGCGAATATGAGTGTAAAGGTCATTGCGGTAGATATGGATGGAACTTTTTTAACAAGTGATAATCAATATAATAAAGAGAAATTTATGAAGCAATATGAATATATGAAAGAAAATGATATTCATTTTGTTGTTGCAAGTGGGAATCAATATTACCAGCTTCGTTCTTTCTTTCCAGAAATTCAAAAAGAAATCACTTTTATTGCTGAAAATGGTGGGTATATTGTCGATCAAGATAAAGATATATTTGTGGCTCAATTAAAAGAGGAAGAATTAGAACAAGTTCTAGATGCAATTGAACAATATCCTGAAATCAAGAAAATTGTTTGTGGTCAAAAAAGTGCATACATTAATGAGTCTGTAGATGATGATTATTTTGATCGTTTAAATTTCTATTATCCAAGAATGAAACGAGTTGCTCATTTTAAAGATTTAAATGATTCTATTTTTAAAATCTTTTTAAGCTGCAATGAAGATAATTTTGATATGATCTTAAATGAAATGAAAGAAAAAATTGGACATATTATGACACCGGTAGACTGTGGTCATTTTGGGATTGATTTGATTATTCCAGGAATTAATAAAGCTCATGGCATTCAACTATTAATGGAGAGATGGAATATTGCTGATGAGGATGTAATGGCTTTTGGAGATAGCGGTAATGATCAGGAAATGCTTGAACAGGCAACATATAGCTTTGCTATGGCAAATGCTAAAGAATCAGTGAAAGCCATTTCTAAGTATACAATTTCATCAAATAATGATGGTGGCGTTTTAGAAGCTATTGATTGGCTTATCAATAAAGAGAAGATGTTTCAAGACTAATAAATATTAAATTTGACTTATGAGATTGAAAACTTATAAGTCTTTTTTATTGCATTAAATGTGTTAACATCAGTAACATATAAATTGGAAAATTAATAAAAATTTTCATCTTTCTTTTTATATTCATGAATAAGATCAATATCATTAGGGTGTTTTTTGATTTCTAAATCATTAACACTCATCACCAAAAGTAAGATAATATCACTTTTATAAAAAATTATTTTTATGGCGTAATTATAAAATAAGGAAAATCCCAGATACTATCAATATGATCCCAAAGTTTCTTAAACTTTGCTATTTCAGTTTTACGGTTATATATTAAACCTGATTGATCTTTACAATTTGCTAAATAATCGAGACTTTCAGCAAAATAGAAATAATCTTTATCATAACCGACAATAGGAACATAATGCGTAGCATGAGGATTATCATAAGGTTCTTCAATATGGATAAAAACAATCACAGGTGCACCTTTAGCAATTTCAGATTTAAGACCATCAATCGTACCATTCACAATATATTCTGCTTGATACCCTTGACTTTTAAAGAATTCAGTCACTCCATCTGGTCTGACTCCACCACCTGAGAGTTTACCAGGAAAAGTTTCAAATAGTTTTAAGCCTTCTGCTTCTTGGCCGTAGTAACGCAAAAGGTATGCAGATGAAAAAGCTGCACATTCTAAACCGGGTTGATAATCAAAATAATTGTTTGTCTTTACCATATATGAGTCTGGATAGTTTGATATTTGTGATGAATCTTCAGATTTTGTTTTTGGGAGAAGAAGCAAGCAGATAGAAACAATAAATATAATAATAGTACCTAGAATTGCCATTCTTTTCTTCATAGAATATCCTCCATATTATTTTCATCATTATTATAACATAAATCATTTAAAGATATGTTTTTTAGGATAAGCAGCAATAACATAATATGCATAGTATAAATGATTAATAAACCAAAAGGATATTTTTAATAAACAGAAACAAGTATATAAAAATATTTTTTAATTTATTAATTACAGTTATAATGAATTGAAATAAACTTTTAAAAAGATTTTAATTTAAGGATTTTTTAATAATTGATTCTTTATAATGAAGTTGGATAAAGGAGAAAAATTATGTTATTACAAATACTCAAAAAAGATATGATGAAAAGAAAAGGTGTCAATATGATCCTATTTCTCTTTATCACATTATCAACAGTGTTTTTAGCAAGTAGTATTAATAATATTATGATAGTGGGAACAGCAGTTGATTATTATATGAATTATGCTCATGTTCCAGATGTTAATATTGTTATGAATTCTAAAGAGGATCTTGATAAGATTAATAATTGGTTGGATCAAAAAAAGGTCAAGGGAGATATTGATGATTATCAGTATAATAATTTTCTTGAAATATCAGATAAATCAATCACTCTTAAGCAGGATAATCAAACATCAGCTTTTGATAACAAAGGTGCCAGTTTATTCTTGTCAACAGATAATGTTGATTATTGTAAGGTGTTTGATACAGATGGAGAAAAGATAGAACTTCATAATGGAGAAGTTGCTATTTCTGTATCTGTTCAAGAAAGAACTGATCTTCAAATTGGTGATCGTTTGATAATTAATCAAAATGGTGTGAAAAAAGAATTGATGATAAAAGCGATTGTCAAGGATGCTGCTTTTGGAAGTGAAATGGTTGGCATGAGTCGTTTTATGTTAAGTCAACAAGACTATGATGATTATGAAAAAGTGACATCTCAGCTTGGTTTATATTATATCAATTCAGATTTAGGTTCAAAGATTGCAGATCAAATGAATGATGAAGGTTTTAAAGGTATCATGAATACAATTACAGTGGATACGTATAGAATGGTTTATTCTTTTGATATGGTTATGGCTGGATTGCTTATACTCATAGGTATTTGTCTTATTTTAATTGCATTACTTGTGTTGAGATTTACATTGGTGTTCTCATTAGAAGAACAATATCAGGAAATAGGAATATTAAAGGCAATTGGTTTACGTAATTATGCAATCAAAAAATTATATTTGATTAAATATCTTGCGATTGTTACAGTTGGCGCTATAATTGGTGCCTGTATCAGTGTGCCAGTTAGTCAAATAATGATTGATGGAGTTAACAAAAATATGATCATGGCTAATAGTGAATTAAATATTAGTATTAATATTTTATGTGCTTTGTTCATTATTGGATTGGTATTATCTTTCTGTTATTTCTGTACAAGAAAGCTGAATAAAGTTTCAGCCATTACAGCTATTCGTGGGGGTTATACTGGAGAACGATTTCATAGTGGAAGAGGATTGCGTTTATCACGATCTTTGCGTTTATCAGTTCCTCTTTATCTTGGTCTCAATGATATTATGAGTCATATTACTCGCTATGTTGTTTTGATTATTACTTTTTGTATCAGTTTTATTTTAATTACAATTCCATTGAATACAATAAATACAATGAATAGTCCTGAGATGGTTAAAAAGTTTAATCTTGATCCTGATACATCTGTTTGTGTCCGTAAAATAGAAGAAGGTCAAACTGATAAATATAATAATTCTCAAAAGCTTATGAATGGTATCAAAAGAATCCAACAAGAGATGAAAGATAAAGGTTATAATGCTCAGATGACAGCAATACCCATCTATTTTATAACTTATGAAACAAAAGATAAGAATACAAAAAGTAATATCATGTCTCTTCAATATTTAGGAAAAGAACGAACTTATTCAGAATATAGTGATGGAAAAGCACCAGAATTAGAAAATGAGATTGCTTTTTCAAAAGCAATTATGAAAGAAAATTCATGGGTTATTGGTGACTATGTGAGTGCTACAATTAATGGTGAAAAGAAAGATTTTGTGATTACTGCAACATATAGTGATTATATGCAATTAGGAAAAAGTGCCCGATTAAATCCATTAGTGAACTGTGAAAAAGAAATGATGTTTGATTATTGGGCTATTATGGTTGATCTGGATATGGATGAATCACAGAGTGAAGTCGCTGAAATAATGCAAAAAGAATTTCCAGATTATAAATGGGGAACAGTTCAGGAAATTGTGAATCAAAATGTTGGTGGCATTCAAGATATATTAGCACAGTTCTTACTACCAATGACTGGGCTCTTATGTGCGGTTATTATGTTGATTACATTACTGATGGAAAAATTATTTATTACACGTGAAAAAGGTGAAATTGCAATGATGAAGAGTATTGGCTTCACGCAAGCAACAATTAGAAACTGGCAGTTAATGCGTATGATTTTTGTTGTATTGGCTTCAATGGTGATATCTATTCCATTGTCATTATTAAGTAATCAATTTGTATTGAAACCAATCTTTGCGATTATGGGGGCTGATGTTGCTATACAAGTGAATCCTTTAGAAGCTTATTTGATATATCCTGGTGTCTTGCTTATTGGAATTATAATAGCAACTGCCATTGCGACTCGTGGTGTGAGAAAAATTAATATTCGTGAAATGAATAATTTAGAATAGGAGAAGAATAATGGAGAGTTTAAAAGTTTCAAACTTATGTAAAACATATATTGTGAATAAGCGTCAAAATAATGTTTTAAGAAATGTCAATTTAGAAATTAAGAGTGGTGAGATGGTTGCTGTTATGGGGCCATCTGGCTCAGGAAAAACAACATTATTATATACAGTTAGTGGGATGGATGAAGCCAGTGCTGGGAAAGTTGATTTCTTTGGAAAAGAGTTAACCAATCTAAAAGCCAATGAAATGAGTGATTTACGTTTACAAGAGATGGGATTTGTTTTTCAACAGATGTATATGCTGAAAAATTTATCAATTTATGATAATATAATATTACCAGCATATCAAGCATCACATGATCATAAAACATCATCGCGTCATGAAATCAAAGAGCGTGCGAATATGTTAATGCAAAAACTTGGGATTAATGATGTTGCTGATAATGCAGTGACAGAAGTTTCTGGTGGGCAATTGCAACGTGCCTGTATTTGTAGAAGTCTCATCAATCAGCCAAAGATTATCTTTGCAGATGAACCGACTGGCGCTTTAAATAAACAGAATTCTATTGATGTTATGCGTGAACTCACAAACATTAATGCAGAAGGAACAAGCATCATGCTAGTTACGCATGATATGAAAGTGGCTTCACAATGTGAACGTGTATTATATATTGAAGATGAAGATATCAGAGACGAGATTACTTTAGGAAAGTACCAAGTGACTGATGATATGCGCGCTAGAGAAAGAAAACTCAATGACTGGTTAATTAAGATGGGGTGGTAAAACATGGTAGATATTTTACTTGTCGAAGACAATCAAGAGTTAGCAAAATTAATTCAAGCCTTTCTATGTAAGGAAGGCTTTTCCTACTATTATGCATCTTCTGCTGAAGATGCCTTTGTTTGGTTGAAAGTTCATCAGCCACAGGTTATCGTTTTAGATATTATGTTACCTGGAAGTGATGGATATGCATTCTGTCAATCAGTACGTCAAACAAGTGATGTGCCTATTTTCATGATGAGTGCCAAATCAGCAAAATCAGATAAGCTTATGGGCTTTGAGTTAGGGGCAGATGACTATATGGAAAAACCAATTGATCCAGATATTTTGTGTGCCAAAATACGAGCTATTCTGACAAGGCATTCAAAAGATAAACAATCAGACCAAATCATTAATTCAGGTGCTATTCGTATTGATGTTGCTGGACATAAAGTGTATCTTAAAAATAAATTGCTAGATTTGAATGTGAAAGAATATGCATTATTGATGTTATTTATTGAAAATGCTGGAAAGACATTGCATAAAGATTATCTCTTTAATGAGATATGGGGTATGGATAGTGAAAGTGAAAATCAAACATTGACTGTGCATATTAAGATGTTAAGATCTAAGATAGAAAAAGATTCACGGAACCCACAACGTATCCAAACAGTTTGGGGTATCGGTTATCGTTATGAAGAATTATAATCGTATTATCTTTTGTTCAATTATTCTCTATCTTTTTGTCGCTGTTGTTTTAGGCAGTTTTCTTTTTCATTCTGAAAATCAGAGGAACCATTTTTATCGTGTTGAAGCCAATCGCATTCTTTCAACACTCACAGATATTCAATCTATTGAGAATATAAATTTAGATGCTTATGAGACAATTTGGAAGATAGATTTCTTGGATAAAGAAATCAGTAATCAAAATGTTGTCAAAAACTTTTTTCAAGAAGACAATGCCAATAACATTTATATCCAGCCATTTTATATTCATAATGATTTTTTAGGTTATATCAAATTTATATATAAATTGCCTGTTTTCAACATTCAAAAACTGATTCTTATTGCAGAGATATCTTTATTCATTTTAGAATTCTTTGTATTGGTTGTTCTTATATATATGAAAAAGAAATTAGTTGAGCCTTTTCAACGTTTAAGTGAATTACCAATTCAACTAGCAAAAGGTCATTTGAAAGGTCATATTAAGGAAGAGAAAAGCCGTTATTTGGGAAGATTTATGTGGGGAATGGGACAGTTAAAGGATACACTTGATGTGTCTAGACAAAGACAGATTGAACTTATGAAAGAACAAAAGAAGATGTTATTATCTCTTTCGCATGACATTAAGACACCTTTGAATCTAATAAAACTTTATAGCAAAGCATTAGAGGAAGATATTTATACAAACGAACAGGATAAAAGAAATGCAGTGCATCAAATAGGTCAAAAAAGTCAAGAAATTGAAAAGTATGTTGAAGAGATTATTCAATCTTCTCGAGAAGATATATTAGACTTACCTGTTCATAATTCTGAATTTTATCTTCAAGATCTCTTATCCAAAGTGATGAATGTTTATGCAGAACAATGTGCACTTAGACATATAGATTTAAAGCTTGGCGATTTTGAAAATCGTTTACTCAAAGGTGATATTGAAAGATGTCAGGAAGTTTTAGAAAATTTGTTTGAAAATGCTTTTAAATATGGTGATGGTCGTCGGATTGAAGTCTCTTTTTATGAAGAAGATTACTGTCAATTAATACGTTTATTTAGTTCTGGTTCAACAGTCACAGATAATGAGTTTAATCATCTTTTTGAAAGCTTTTTTAGAGGAACAAATGCAAAAGGGATGAAAGGGAGCGGACTTGGATTATATATATGTAAAGAATTAATGCAAAAGATGGATGGGACTATTTTTGCTGAAAAATGTGAGGACGGAATGGCATTTATAATGGTATTGAGATGAGTTAGTTTCTAGAATAGAGAATCTAACTTTTTCTTTCGACTTGACAGCTAATGGTTATTAGCTTACAATAAGGCTAATAAGTATTAGCCAAAGGAGAAATGATAAATGAATGAAGAATTAACAACAAAACAAAAAATCAGAGATCAAGCTTTAAATCTTTTTTCAACCAAAGGTTTTGAAAGTGTAGGTGTTGCTGAGATTGCAAGTGCTGTTGGTATCAAGGCACCATCACTTTATAAACATTATGCTAGCAAACAAATGATTTTAGAAGCCATTGTTGAAGAAATGAATAATCGTTATAACCAATATGTTGCTTCAATGCAAATGGATGGAACTCATGCTCAAAAAGATGTTCATCTCTTTTTAAATATTGATGAAGACCGTTTGGTAGAAATGGGCAAGAGTATGTTTTTGTTCTTTTTACATGATGAATATACCAGTCAATTTCGCAAACTGTTAACCATTGAACAATTTCATAATCACGACTTAGGACAAATGCTGAAGCAGCAATATATGATTGAACCTTTACTTTATCAAGAAGTCATTTTTGGACGATTAATTCATACTCAACTTTTTAAGTCTTTAGATTCACAGATAACAGCATTACACTTTTATGCACCATTACGTCTTTTGATGGAATTATGTGATGTTGAACCAGAGAAAGAACCTGAAGCGCTTGTTATGTTAGAGAGACACATTCGTCAATTTAATCATATCTATCAATCTGAAAGTAGGTCATGATATGAACGTAACAATTATTCATGGACAAAATCATCAAGAGTCATCTTATCATGCTGGACGATTTTTAGTGAATCAATTCAATGATGTAGAAGAATTACATGAGTTCTTTTTACCAGATGATTTACCCGTCTTTTGCATAGGATGTTATCGTTGTATGCATGAAGGTGAGGAATATTGTCCTCATTATCAATATTTAAAACCCATAACACAAGCGATTGAATCATCAGACTTATTAATCTTTACAACACCAGTCTACTGTTTCCATGTTTCAGCACCTATGAAGACTTTGTTAGATCATTATTTTACATGGTGGGATAGTCATCGTCCAAAAGCAACAATGTACAACAAACAAGCTGTTATTATTTCATCTGGTGCTGGAGCAGGGATGAAAAGTGCTATCCAGGATATTAAAACAAGTCTATCCCACTGGGGAATTTCAAATATAAAAATATGTGGATTTCGTTCACAAGCAATCCATTGGAGTGATGTCAATCAAAAGAATAAACACAATGTCCAACAAAAATTAATAAAGATAGCCAATTCTTTAAAACAGCCACCACATCCTCAAATCAAAACAAAAGCAATGTTTATGATCATGCGCGTTACACAATTAAAGAAATGGTCAGCTTGTCAAAAGGATTATGATTATTGGCAAGAACAGGGGTGGCTAGGTAAAAAAAGGCCATGGAAATCATATGAATAGAATACGTGTTTTGACTTCTGGAACGCTATTTCTTTTTTCTTTATATTGTTTGTTTTTTAATCATACATTACCGTTTTCATTATCTATTGAAATCTATATGATTGCTTTTATTTATTTTGCATTTTTTCCTATTAAAGATATGCTTTCTTTTGCAAATCTATCTTTATATAAAGGAAGACAATTTGAAAAGAATTATATTCCTAATCCAGAACTTCAACAGCAGGAGTTTATAAAGATGAAACGTCGCTATGACTATCGAGCTATCTCTGTTTTTCTTTTTTGGATTTTGTTTATGGCTGTACCAGGCAGTTTATATCTGTTAGGATATATTGAAAAAATATGGATATTTGTGTTTTTTGCACTTTCAAACTTTTCTGTTTTCTTTGCTATATTTGGCTGGTGTCCATTCAATTCGATTTTTATTAGGCCTGATTGTTGTATGGAATGTCGTATCTATAATTGGGATTCATTTTTTCAATACAGTTTTCTTATCTTTATTCCCAATGTCATGACAGTTACTCTTTTTATATTAGGTGTTCTTTCTCTTATTGAATGGGAAGTTACCTATGCTAAATATCCAGAGAGGTTTTATAAGATGAGTAATGCTCATTTAATATGTGAACATTGTGATTTGGATGCCTGTCGCCAACACAAAAAGAAAATGTTTCATAAAACTCTCAAAGCAGAATATGATCAAGATAAAAAGAGAAGAGATAATTAATTATATAAAAACGCATCTATGAACTGATTTCAGCGATGCGTTTTTAAATAAAAGTTATCTTTTGATTATGATTTTTGCATAATATTGATAATATTATTGAAAATATTCTTACCATTCATTAATCCGTAGTCTTTCATTGATATTTCAATAACGGGAATAGGTGAAACTCTTTTTTCTATTTGTTTTTTTGCATATTTGACTTGAGGAGCAATCAAAATAACATCAACATCTTTTGTTTCTGCTTCAATTTCATTGACACCTTTTGCCCAAATATGAATTTGAATACCTTGCTTGTTAGCTTCATCTATCATTTTATTAACAAGTAGGCTTGTAGACATAGCGGCGCTACAACATAATGCAATATTTAACATTCTCCTCACCTCACGATATTTAGTATAACCATTATATCATATGTTATTTCATAAATTGTGATTTTACTGTTTTAGTAAGAAGTCTATTTTGTCAATCATATCATATTTTTATTTTCACTTATTGAAATTTGTAAGAAAATGAAATAAATGTATTTATAATAAAGGAGAAGTTCTGTATAATATTCAGGTATTTGTAGGGGAGGGAAATATATGAAGAAAGATATGACAAATGGCAGTCCATGGAAACTCATTATTGCTTTTGGAATTCCATTGGTTATTGGAAATATTTTCCAACAGTTTTATAATATGGTAGATAGTATTATTGTTGGAAAATATGTTGGAAAGGTTGCTTTGGCAGCAGTTGGGTCAACTGGCTCATTAAACTTTATGATTATTGGATTTGGTATTGGAATTTGTAGTGGGTTTGGGATTCCCATAGCCCAGAGTTTTGGTGGCAAAAAAATCAAACAAATGAAAGAATATATTATCAATGCATTTTATCTTTGTACAATCATCACAATTGTCATGACAATTGTGACAGTATTATTGTTACCTAAGATTTTAACATGGATGCAAACACCAAGTAATATTTATGACCAAGCCTATGATTATATTGTAGTGATTTTCTTGGGTTTATTTGCAACAATGATTTACAATATGTTAGCGAGTATTTTACGTGCAATTGGGGATTCAAAAACACCATTGTATTTTTTGATTTTATCATCGGTTATTAATATTGCTTTAGATTTATATTTTATTACACAGTTGAATATGGGAGCTGCTGGTGCTGCTTATGCAACAGTCATTGCCCAGTTTATTTCGGGAATTGCTTGTTATGTTTATATGAAAAAGAAAACAGATATTCTGACTTTTGAACATGATGAAAAAAGATTTCAAAAAATTCATTGTTTGAAATTATTGCAATTAGGATTACCAATGGCTATGCAGTTTTCAATAACAGCAATTGGAAGTGTAGTCATTCAATCTGCTGTGAATACTTTAGGTTCTGATGTTGTGGCTGCTGTGACAGCCGCTATTAAAATTTCCATTATGTTAACACAGCCATTGGAGACTCTAGGCTTAACAATGGCTACATATGGTGGACAAAATCTAGGAGCCTATAAAATTGAACGTATTTTTCAAGGTTTAAAGGTAAGTTGCATTATTGGTGCTATTTATTGTGTATTTGCGTTTATCTTTGTATATTTGACATCGGATTATTTATCCTTATTATTTATAGATGCTAGTGAAACAGCTATTATAGCGGATATTAAGCAGTATCTTTTATATAATTCATCTTGTTATTATATCTTAAGTATTTTATTTATTTTAAGAAATCTATTACAAGGTTTAGGTTATAGTTTCTTGGCGATGTTCGGTGGAGTTGCTGAAATGATTGCACGATGCATTGTTGCCTTTTGCTTTGTTGGTATGCTTGGTTTTAGTGCTATCTGTTTTGCGAATCCATTGGCTTGGATTTTCGCTGATGTTGTATTTGTAGCAGGATGGTTATATAAACGAAAAGAATTAAAATTAATGGTGAATCAAAAAGATGAATTTATTGAAATGAATTCATAAATATCTCAAGAAGAGGAGGTGAGAATATGCGAAAATGTGTGATAGGAACATTAGCTCATGTCGATGCTGGAAAAACAACCCTAACAGAAAGTCTATTGTATTTAGCAGGAAGTATACGTAAATTGGGTCGCGTTGATCATGGTGATGCATTCTTGGATTATGATTCGCAGGAACGTGTTCGAGGCATTACCATCTTTTCTAAACAATCTCTATTACGATATAAAGATGTGGATATGACCTTGATTGATACACCGGGTCATGTTGATTTTTCAGCTGAAATGGAAAGAACATTACAAATCTTAGATTATGCAATCATTGTAATTAGTGGTTTAGATGGTGTTCAAGCACATACAGAAACCATTTGGAATCTCTTAAACGCATATCATATCCCAACTTTCTTATTTATTAATAAAATGGATATTTCACATTATGAAAAAAGTGATTTAATGAAAGATTTAAAAGAGAAGTTGGATGAAAGATGTGTTGATTTGACTTCGCAAGATGATTTTTATGAGGATATTGCGTTATGTGATGATATGCTTTTAGACTATTATCTTGAACATCAAACATTAACAAATTCAATGATTCAAGATGCTGTTGAAAATAGAAAAGTTTTTCCTTGTTTTTTTGGTTCAGCTTTAAAAATGAAAGAAGTTGATTCTTTTTTAGAAGCTCTCACTCTTTATACAAAAGAAAAAAGGTATCCAGATGAATTTGGTGCAAAAGTCTATAAGATTACAAGAGATGAACAAGGACAACGCTTAACACATTTAAAAATAACTGGTGGGATTCTGCATGTAAAGGCTCAGTTGGGTGAGCATAAGGTCGATCAAATTCGAAAGTATTCTGGTTATAAATATACAGTAGAAAATACTGTTTATGCTGGTGATATATGTGCAGTCAAAGGTTTAAAAACAATTCAAGCTGGTGATGGATTGGGATTTGAAGACAATGCTTTACAACCTCATCTGACTCCTTATATGAATTATCGGATTGTCTTGCCATCAGATTGTGACCGTTTTGAAGCCATTTCTCAGATACGTCAATTATCAGAAGAAGATCCCCAACTACATATGACATATCATGAAGACACACAAGATCTGACAGTGCAATTTATGGGTGAGATTCAAATTGATGTTTTAAAGAAAATGATTGAAGAAAGATTTCATCTTCATGTTGAATTTGATCAGGGACGGATTATTTATAAAGAAACAATCTTGGAAACAGTCGAAGGAATTGGTCATTTTGAACCGTTACGTCATTATGCAGAAGTTCATCTTTTATTAGAACCTGCTCAGCGAGGAAGTGGATTGCAATTTTCAATCAATTGTTCAGAAGATATGCTAGATAAACATTGGCAAAGATTAATTTTGACACATCTTGAAGAAAAGGAACACATTGGCGTTCTTGCTGGTTTTCCTATCACAGATATGAAAGTCACATTGTTGGCAGGTAAAGCTCATCAAAAACATACTGAAGGTGGAGATTTTAGACAGGCAACTTATCGTGCTTTAAGACAAGGGTTGAAAACAGCTCGTTGCCAATTATTAGAGCCTTATTATCAATTTCGCTTGGATATCCCCTCTGCTTATTTAAGCAAAGCTATTTATGATATAGAATCTATGAATGGTGAATTTATCTTGCCAGCAACAACAGGTCAAAATATTGTGATAGAAGGAAAAGCACCTGTTGCAAAGATGAAAGATTATCAATTAGCAGTTACACAATATACCAAAGGAAAAGGTCGTTTGTATTGTTTTCTTAAAGGTTATGAACCTTGTCTAAACCAAGATGAAGTGATTCATCAAATTCAATATGATAGTGAAAAGGATATGAATAATCCAACTGGATCTGTTTTTTGCTCACATGGGGCTGGTTTTTATGTGAAATGGAATGAAGTTAAAAATTATATGCATATAGATTTTCAATATCAACCTCAAGTTTCTCAAGAATATCAAAAAGAAATTTATTCATCTTCTCTTGATGGTGACGAAGAATTAGAAGCCATCTTTACACGAACATATGGAGAAATGAAACGTTATACATTTCATGATTTTCAATCTGACTCAAAAGAATATATGCCTTCAATGACTTCACAACCAAAATCTGAATGCTTGTTAGTAGATGGCTATAATATTATTCATGCATGGCCTGAATTAAAGGCATTAGCTGTGGATAATTTGGAAGGAGCAAGATTTCGTTTACTGGATATGATGTGTAATTATCAAGGCTATAAGAAGTGTTTGTTGATTGTTGTATTTGATGCATATAAAGTCAAACAAAATCTAGGAACAAGTGAACAATATCATAATATTCATGTTGTTTATACAAAAGAGTCTCAAACCGCAGATATGTATATAGAACGTGTCACACATGAAATGGCTAGTCAATATCATATGACTGTAGCAACTTCTGATGCCTTAGAACAACTCATTATAACTGGTGCAGGAGCTTATCGGATGTCAGCACGTGAATTAAAACAAGATTTGGAAAGATTAAATCGAGAGAAACAATCCAATTATTCTTCTCAACAGCCAAAAAGTCATAATTATCTTTTAGAAGATATTCGTAATTTTAAAAATGAGTAAATATAAAGTTTATATAAATATTATGTTAAGAATATGTAAAGTGTATATACTTCAAATAAAGAGTGTACTATAATATCTTAAATTTGGAGGGCTTTAATAATGGAAAATACACATGCATATCAAACACATGGTTTAAATACAAATGAAGTTCAAGAAAGAAAAGATGCTGGAAAACAAAATGGCATAAGTCAACCAGCTAGTAAAACTTATTATCAAATATTAAAAGATAATATTTTTACACTTTTTAATCTCTTGAACTTTTTCATCTTTGTTGCATTAATGATGGTTGAAGCATGGTCAAATCTTGTGTTCATGGCTATTATTATAGCGAATGCTGGGATTGGAATTTTACAAGAAATGAATGCGAAAAGACTGGTTGATAAACTTTCTATTTTGACCAAGCCAACTATCCATGTTATGCGTGATGGGCATAAGCAGGTGGTTGATATTCAAGATATTGTTTTAGATGATTTGTTAATTCTAGAAAGTGGAGATCAGGTATGTAATGATGCAGTTGTTGTCTTTGGAAGTATAGAAGCAAATGAGTCTTTATTAACTGGTGAATCTGATCCAATCCATAAGCATCAGGATGCTCATCTTTTATCAGGAAGTAGTGTTATATCTGGGAAATGTTATGCAAGGGTTGAAAAGGTTGGTAAAGATAATTATGCAACAACACTCATTCAACAAGCACAAGTGTCCAAAGAACAAAATTCTGAATTAATGGATTCTATGAATCGTGTGACACGAATAACCACTTTTATGATTATCCCTTTAGGAATTATTCTTTTTATAGAGGCATTGTGGTTACGTGATGATACATTATTGACAGCAGTTGTTTCTTCTTCAGCTGCATTGCTTGGAATGTTGCCAAAAGGACTGGTATTGCTGACGAGTGTTTCATTAGCAAATGGTGTTACGCGATTGGCTAAACGTCAAGTTCTTGTACAGGATTTATATTCTTTAGAAACATTATCGCATGTAGATGTTCTATGTTTAGACAAAACAGGAACGATTACTGATGGTCAGATGAAAGTTGAACATATGTTTACATATGGTGTTATCGCACATTTACCAAATAAAGAAATAATGGGATCTTATTTACGTTTTAGTGATGATAATAATGTTACGTTTCAAGCGATGGATCGTTATTTTCAAAAAAATCAAATCTTAAATCCTATTCAAAAAATTCCTTTTTCATCATTACGTAAATGGAGTGCAATTGAATTTGAAAGTTTTGGAACAGTTGTTGTTGGTGCAGCTGAAAAAATAATGATGAAAGATTTTCCTATTGAAATCAATGAATATATTCAACAAGGTATGCGAGCAATTGCAGTTGGTTTTACTAAAGAGAGTGTTTTTGATGATCAGCCTTTGCCAGAACTCCAGCCTTTAATGGTCTTGATTTTATCAGATAATATGAGAAAAAACACGAAAGAAACATTAGATTACTTCCATGAAGAAGGTATTGATACAAAGATTATTTCAGGTGATCATGTTGAAACAGTTGCTGCTATTGCTAAAAAAGCAGGAGTTAAAAATCATGAAAAATTTATTGATATGTCAACTGTTTCAGATGATGAAATCGGTACAGTTGTTGAAGAATATACAATCTTTGGAAGGGTTACACCTTTTCAAAAGAAGCGTATTGTAGAGGAACTGCAAAAGGTTGGTCATCATGTGGCTATGACTGGTGATGGAGTGAATGATTTATTAGCTCTCAAAGCAGCAGATTGTTCTATAGCTATCGCAGATGGGAGTGATGCTTCTAAACAAATTTCCCAAGTTGTTTTACTAAATAATGATTTTACATGTTTACCAGATGTTCTTTTAGAAGGCCGTAAGGTTGTGAATAATGTGACACGTGTTGCAGGTGTTTTCTTTATCAAAACAATTTATACAATTCTTTTATCAATCATTTGTGTCTTCACAAATACACCTTTTCCTTTTATACCATTGCAGATTACTCTCATCGATTTATTCATTGAAGCAATGCCTTCTTTCTTGACAATGTTTGAATCGGATACAAGAAAAATTGAAGGAGCATTCTTACCACAAGTCTTTACAAAGGCTTTACCAAATGGTATAAGTATAATCATTTGTTTTATGCTTGTCATGATGTTTTATCCAAGCTTCTCATTTGATGACTTAGAAGCTATAACAATTATGTATATTGTCTTGGGAGTTATTAGTATGGTTGCAGTCATTCGTTCATGCATTCCATTTACCAATTTAAGAGTCATTGTATGTACTCTTATGATTTTAGGTTTTATAAGTGCAATTATTTTGGGAGCAGGACATCTCAATCTTGCAGCCATAACACAGCGCATAGGGATTTACGCTATCGGTGTTAGTTTTATTGGTTTGGTTATTGAAAGGCTTTTATATTCATATATTAAGAAGAATCAAACACCGCTTCAGGCTATCCCATATATATTGAAATAACTTAGCATTTTTGCTAAGTTTTTTTGTTTTTATGTTGATACAATAAGATTGTAGAATAATGTTGCTTATGATATAATAATGTCGCTTTTAAGCACAATGGAAATATAAGGGAATTTGTTTTTTTGTTCAAAGAAAGGATGTTTTTTCAATTAATAGATTATTGAAAAACTTTTTTATGTGTGTGAATGATGAAAAATATTTTTATAACTGGAGATCGCCAAATTGGAAAGTCAACATTAATAAGTCACATTTTATCTGAGTGTCAAAAGGAATATGTAGGTTATCGGACACTTCCTGATCAAAAAGTATCGATGGGTTATACATATGTGATGCAAGATATGACAACGCAAGAGACAATGCCTATATCCTTTTATAATGGAAAAAGGATGATGGGGATACCTGAAACTTTTTCTGATTTAGGTGTCAGGTGTTTAAAACATGCTTTAAAATCTTCATGTGAAATCGTTGTCCTTGATGAATTAGGACGTTTTGAACAGGAAAATCTAGATTTTATTGAATCTGTTTATGATTTATTAGATAGTGAAAAATGGGTGATTGCTGTTCTTAAAAATGAACCTATTTCTTATCTTTTACAGATGAAACAAAGAGAAGATTGTCAGTTATATGATTTGAATACTCTTTCATTTGAACAAGCAGAACAAATGATTATTTCTGAAATAAAAATGAAGGGAGAAGAGGATGAATAAGAGATTATTCAAAAAGTTAGTCAGTTTGTTAATATGTATAGCAGTGTTTATATCTTTAATGGGGTGTTCTTCCAATCAAGATGCTAAGCAATCACAAATTGAGTTAATAGATCAAGCTGGAAGAACAGTCACTTTAGAGCAGCCAGCTCAAAAAATTGTGAGTTGTTACTATATTACAACATATGCAACTTTGTCTTTGGGTATCAGTGATAGACTTGTCGGAATTGAAAAGAAAGCAAATTCTAGACCAATTTATAAAATGGCTAATGGGAAATTACTGGATTTAAAACAAGTGGGAAGTTTAAAGGAATTGAATATAGAAGCTATTGCTGAATTGAAACCTGATTTGGTTTTGATGCCATTAAAATTAAAAGAGAAAGCTCAAATATTAACGGACTTAGGCATTCAGGTTTTGATTGTGAATCCTGAAACACATGAACAATTGGTAGAAATGTTAAAACTGATTGGAAAAGCATGTGGAGTAGAAGAAAAAGCGAAACAATTAACTGATTATTATCAGACACAAATTGATAAAATGACAAAGACATCTCATCAAAAGACCCAAAGTGTTTATATGGGAAGCAATTCTGCTTATTTAGAAACAGCACCTGCAACAATGTATCAAAGTACTTTAATTGAAACAGCAGGTGGAAAGAATGTTGCCGAAGAATTAGAAGGAAATTATTGGACACAAGTTTCTTATGAAACATTATTAAAAATGAATCCTGATATGATTGTCATTCCATCAGCAGCAAATTATTCTGTTGAAGATATCATGAATGATTCACAATTGAAATCATTAAAAGCGATTCAAGAGGAAAATGTTTTTCAAATGCCAAAAGGAATTGAAGAGTGGGATTCACCAATTCCTTCAGGGGTATTAGGAACAATGTGGTTATATAGTTTGTTGCATAATGAGATTTATTCATATGATGCATTTATCAAAGATGTTCAAGATTTCTATAAGACTTTTTATGGTTTTGATATTGATGAAAGTTTATTAAAGAACTCATGAAATCAAAACGTTTATTATTTTTGATGATGGCTTTGTTGTTGATAACTTTTTGTCTTTCTTTAACAGTTGGAAGTTATTCTTTATCATTATCTGAAATTGGCTGTTTGTTTGTTGGTCAATCAAATGATGTGATAGCACAACAAGTTTTCTTTCACTTGCGTATTCCACGTATTGTGATGGGAGTATTGGCAGGACTTGTTTTAGGTGTTGCTGGGGGTGTTTATCAGTTTATCTTTAGGAATCCTTTGGCTTCCCCTGATTTGACAGGGGTTGCTTCAGGAGCAAGTTTTGGTGCTGCTTTGATGATTGTTGTAGGCATGAACAGTGCAATAGAGATGATGTTTGGAGCTTTTGTTATGGGGATTGTTTCTCTTTTCTTTGTTATGTTCCTTGTCAAAATAACTGGGGTTCAACGCGCAACGACTTATATTCTTGCTGGCATTGTCATATCAGCTTTGGCAGATGCTGGAATCATGATCTTTAAGTATATGGCTGATCCTATAAGTGAATTAGCAACGATAGAGTTTTGGACTATGGGCAGTTTAGCATCTATGACTTTGAGTAAGATGGTGATTGCACTTATGAGTATTGTCATTCCACTTGCTTTTATTTTATTATGTCGCCGTCAAATTGTGATGTTGTCATTGGGAGATGAAAATGCAAGATACTTAGGTCTCAATGCGAGTTTATTAAGAATGATTGTCCTTTTGTTAACAACATGGATGGTTGCCTCAATTGTTTCTATTACAGGAGTCATTTCTTTTGTGGGATTGATTGCTCCACACATCGCTTATCTGATTTTACATAAGCGTACAGAACATTTTTTACTGATGAGTGGTTGTATTGGTGCCTTGATTGTTATAGTCGGTGATATGCTTTCAAGGAGTCTTGTCTCAGGGGCTGAATTACCATTAAGTATTCTCACTATTTTCTTTGCAGTCCCAGTACTTATTTTTTTGATGTGGAGACAGCGAGGTCAAATTCTATGAATGGATTATTAGAAGTGAAAAACTTATCAGTTTCTTATCAGCAAAAGGTTGTGGCTGATGTATCAATAACTATACATTCTCAAGAAATTGTAGGACTCATTGGACAAAATGGTTGTGGGAAATCAACATTACTCAAAGGTATTATAGGTGGTTTTGTTTCAACACAGGGACAAGTCTATGTAAACGGACAGGACTACTTTGCAATGAATATAAAAAAACGTGCTCAAAACATAGCGATGATGACACAAAGATGTGAAGTGATGGAAGGCTTCACAGTTAGTGAAATGATTGAACTTGGTGGGTATGCATCTTCTCGTTTTTTTGATTCTCACATTGATGAAGAACAGATTATGCAGATTGCTAAAGAGTTTCAAATTGCTGATTTATTAGATAAAGACTATACAAAGTTAAGTGAAGGACAAAAGCAATTGGTTCAATTAGCAAGATTAACAAGACAAAATACGTCAGTTCTTTTGTTAGATGAACCAGATAGTGCTTTAGATTTTGAGAATCGTCATCGTATCTTCCAAATGATTCAAAAGATGATTAAAAAACAAGAAAAAACGGGTTTCATAGTTTTACATGATCCACTTTATGCTTTTATGTATTGTGATCGGATTTTATTAATGAAAGATGGGAGAATCATTGATGAAATCATACCACAACAAGAAACATGTGAAATAATGACGCAAAAGATGCAGAATCTTTATCCTCGAATGATTATTCAAAAGGATCAAAACTATCAACAATTTTATTGTTTAACAAAATAAGAAAGGGTTTATATATATGAAAACAAATACAAATCAAGAGAATTCAACGCCTTATGATTTTGAAGGAAAACTTCCTTTAAAACAGGCTATACCATTAGGTTTACAACATGTGCTTGCGATGTTTGTTGGAAATCTAACACCAATTTTAATTATTACAAGTGCTTGTGCAGCTATGAGTGATGCTGAGCAATTTGCAGCTATTCAAGTTTCATTATTACAAAATGCAATGTTAATTGCTGGAGTTGTGACTTTAATCCAATTGTTTGCGATTGGACCAGTAGGTGGAAAGGTTCCAATTATTATGGGAACAAGTTCTGGTTTTATTGGGGTTTTTCAAAGTGTTGCGAAAGTCATGGGTGGAGGTATCTTAGGATATGCTGCTATTATGGGAGCATCTATCATTGGTGGCTTATTTGAAGGTGTTTTAGGCTTTTTATTAAAGCCACTTCGTCGTTTTTTTCCTGCTGTTGTGACAGGGACTGTCGTTTTATCAATTGGGCTTTCTTTAATTAGTGTTGGGGTTGGTTCTTTTGGTGGAGGAAGTAATGCAAAAGATTATGGTTCTATTGAAAACTTATTGGTTGCTTTAGCAGTTTTAGTGATTATCTTGGTTTTAAAACATGCGACAAAAGGAATGATGAGTTCTTCATGTATCTTAATTGGCATTATTTGTGGTTATATCATTTGTAGTTTGATGCCAATGTTTTTATCTACAACTGGTGTCAGTGCAGAGGGAACTGAATTTGTGAAATCATGGGTGATTAATTGGGATGCTGTTGCACAAGCAAAATGGTTTGCCATTCCAGAATTCATGCCAGTCACTCCAGTTTTTGATTTACGTGCGATTTTACCTGTATTGATTATGTTTATTGTCACTGCAGTAGAAACTGTTGGTGATATTTCTGGTGTTATTGAAGGTGGTATGGGACGTGAAGCAACAGATGAGGAATTATCTGGAGGTGTCATTTGTGATGGACTTGGTTCAAGCTTAGCAGCTGTTTTTGGTGTTTTACCAAATACTTCATTTAGTCAAAATGTTGGTTTAGTAACAATGACAAAGATTGTAAATCGCTTTGCACTTGCTTGTGGGGCTATTTTCTTAATCTTATGTGGGTTATTTCCTAAATTAGCTGCATTAATTTCAATTATGCCACAAAGTGTATTGGGTGGAGCAGCAGTTATTATGTTCTCATCTATTGTGATGAGTGGTATTCAATTAATTACCAAAGAACCATTGAATGCTCGTCGTATGACAATTGTCTCAGTTGCTTTAGGGTTAGGTTATGGATTAGGTGCGAATAGTGCTGTTTTAGCTGGTTTACCAGAAGCTGTTCAAATGATCTTTGGTGGATCTGGAATTGTTCCAGCAGCATTAGTTGCAATTATTTTAAATATTTGTTTACCAGAAGAAAAGGATGTTAAAGAAGTATAACGTGAGGAGGGATTGTTTTGTTAGAAATCAAAAACTATGTCAGAGTACAGAGTTTAGCAGAAGCTTATGAGTTATGTCAAAATCGCAGCAATGTGATTATTGGTGGGATGCTATGGTTAAAAATGCAAAATAGAAGTGTTGATACTGCGATTGATCTTTGTGATTTGAATTTGAATCATATTGAGGATAAAGGTGATGAGATTCATATCGGTGCAATGGTATCGTTGCGTGAATTAGAACTCAATTCCATTCTTGATCAATATACATATGGAGCTATGAAAGAAAGTGTACACAATATTGTTGGTGTTCAATTTAGAAACCTTGCGACTGTTGGTGGAAGTTTATTTGGACGTTATGGATTTTCAGATGTATTGACAATGTTTATGGCTCTTGATGCTTATGTTGAACTTTATCATGGTGGAATTGTTTCCATTCAAGAGTTTGCGACTATGCGTCCAATTCCTGATGTTCTTATAAGAGTTATTATTAAAAAAAGACCACAACGTGTTGTCTATATGTCACAACGCAACACGAAAACAGATTTTCCTGTTTTAACATGTGCAGTGAGTCAAATGAATTCTTCTTATACATGTACAATTGGTGCACGTCCTTTAAAGGCAATCACATTTTCAGATGAAAATCATTTATTAGATGAATCTTTAAGTAATGAGAGTATTTTGAATTTTGCGAATGAAATTGCTCAAAAGCTTGTTTTAGGTTCTAATTTACGTGCGAGTGCTGATTATCGTCGTCGTATTGCAAAAGTCTTAATCAAACGTGCTTTGACAGCGTTAAGGGAGGGAAATCATCATGCTTATTAAAATGAATTTAAATGGAAAAGATATTGAAGCTTTGATTGAGCCAGATATGTTATTGATTGATTTCTTACGTTCTCAAGGATGTTTAAGCGTGAAACGTGGATGTGATACAAGTAATTGTGGCTTATGCACAGTGTTTGCTGATGAAAAGCCAATCCTTTCTTGTAGTGTTTTGACTGCAAGGATGGCAGGACATAAAATTGTGACTTTGGAAGGAATGCAACAAGAAGCTAAATGTTTAGCTGAATTTATTGCTGATCAGGGGGCTGAACAATGTGGTTTCTGTAATCCAGGAATGATGATGAATGCAATTGCTCTTTTAAAAGAAAATCCACATCCTACTGATGAAGAGATATTAAATTATTTGGCTGGTAATTTATGTCGCTGTTCTGGTTATGAGGGACAATTACGTGGTATGAAAGCTTATATTGCTTATTTAGAAAAACAAGGAAAGGAGTCATTATAATGAAGAAGACTTTCCAGCAGGTGAATAAACCTGTTCGTAAAAAAGATGCAATGAATTTATTGTTAGGAAAACCAGCATATGTTGATGATGTGACACCAACAGATTGTCTTGTTGTGAAAGTTTTACGTTCTCCTCATGCTCATGCTTTGATTGTAGATATTGATATAGAGACTGCTAAACAAGTGGATGGGATTGAAGCTATTTATACTTATCATGATGTTCCTCAAAAACGTTTTACGATGGCTGGACAAACATATCCAGAACCAAGTCCCTATGATCGTTTGATTTTAGATCAAAGAGTTCGTTTTGTTGGCGATGCGGTTGCGATTATTGCGGGAGTAAACGAAAAGGCTGTTGATCAGGCAATGAAACTTATTCAAGTCAAATACCAAGTCTTAGAAGCTGTTTTAGATATACATACTGCAAAAGATAATGAAGTTTTGGTTCATCCAGAAGAAAATTGGAAGGCATTATGTCCAGTAGGGGCTGATAATCAACGAAACCTTTGTGCAAGTGATTATAGTGTTGAGGGTGATTTAGAAGGTGTACTCTCAACTTGTGACGAAGTGATCGAAAGAACTTATCATACTCGTGCGAATCAACAGGCCATGATGGAAACTTTTAGAACATATTGTGAAATTGATCCTTTTGGTCGATTACATGTTGTGAGTTCAACTCAGATTATTTTCCATGTCCGCCGTATTTTAGCTCATGCGTTAGATATTCCTAAATCTCAAATTCATGTTGAAAAGCCAAGAATTGGTGGCGGGTTTGGAGCAAAACAAACAGTGGTTGCTGAAGTTTATCCAGCCTTTGTGACTTGGATGACAAAGAAACCATCAAAGATGATATACTCACGTACAGAAACTCAAATTGCTGCCTCACCTCGCCATGAGATGGAAGTGACAGTCCGTATTGGTGCTATGAAGGATGGAACCATTCGTGCTATTGATGTGTATACATTATCAAATACAGGTGCTTTTGGTGAACATGGTCCAACAACAGTTGGATTATCAGGACATAAATCGATTCCATTATATAATCATCATTTAGAAGCTTTCCGTTTTGCCTATGATGTTGTTTATACCAATTGTCAGGCAGCTGGAGCTTATCGTGGTTATGGCGCAACTCAAGGCATCTTTGCAGTCGAATCTGCCGTTAATGAACTAGCCTCTCGTCTAGGAATAGATGCAGTTGCTATTCGAAAAACCAATATGGTGAAAGAAGGACAGGAAATGTCTGCTTATTATCATGAAGTGGCTAAGAGTTGTGCTTTGAATCGCTGTATGGAACGTGCTGAAGAATTATTTGATTGGAAAAATAAATCAAAACCAAGAATAATGCCAGATGGGAAGATCCGTAGTGGTGGTGTTGCCATGGCTATGCAGGGTTCAGGAATTTCTGGTGTTGATGTTGGTTCAGCAACGATTAAATTAAATGATGATGGTTTTTATGCATTAACAATTGGGGCAGCAGATATGGGAACCGGTTGTGATACAATTCTTGCTCAAATGGCTGCTGAATGTTTAGAGTGTGATGTTGATAATGTGATTGTCTTTGGGGCAGATTCTGATGCTTCACCATATGACTCAGGTTCTTATGCTTCAAGTACAACATATGTCACTGGAAAAGCTGTTGAAAAAGCTTGTCTAGAATTAAAAGATCATTTATGTGAGATAGGTGCTCAGATGTTGGATTGTGCAAAATCTGAGGTTGAGTTTACGGGGCAAGGTATTGAAACATTAGTTGGTCAAAAATCTGTATCTTTAAGTGATATTGCAACAAAATCAATGTGTGGAAACAATATATCTACACAAGTCACAGTTTCTCATTCATCACCAGTTTCTCCACCACCATTTATGGTAGGAATGGTTGAAATTGAATTAGATAAAGAAACAGGACAAGTTGAAATCTTAGATTATGTTGCAGTCGTTGACTGTGGGACAGTCATTAATACCAATCTTGCACGTGTTCAAACAGAAGGGGGAATTGTTCAAGGGATAGGTATGGCTCTTTATGAAAATGTTCAATATAGTGATAAAGGAGCAATTGCTGAAAATTCATTCATGCAATATAAGATTCCATCTCGTTTAGATATGGGAAAATTACGTGTGGATTTTGAAAGCAGTTATGAAGAGACTGGACCTTTTGGTGCAAAGTCAATTGGTGAAATTGTTATTAATACACCATCTCCTGCCATTGCTCATGCGATTTATAATGCGACAGGGGTATGGCAAAGAGATTTACCAATGACTCCTGAAAAAATCTTAATGAGTTTACCAGAAGAGTTATGAAAATTCATATGATTTATTTAGCGGCGGGTAATAGTCGTCGCTTTGGTTCTAATAAATTACTTTATTCATTTCATGGTTTACCATTATATCAATATGGGTTGAAACAATTACGAGAACTCTTAGAAAAAAATGACAATTATACTTTAGATGTTGTGACTCAATATGATGAAATTATTGAGTATATCAAAGAATTATCATGTCCTCGTTTGTATTCAATAAAGAGTGAAAAAAGTCATTTGGGTTTATCATATTCCATTCAAGCTGGAATTCAAAAATATAATCATGATAAAGATTGTTATTTCTTATTTTTGGTTGCTGATCAGCCTTATATTCAATCATCAACTATTAAAGCTATGGTTAATCTTATAATCAATAATCATGCTTTATTAGGAACTGTTAAATATCAACAGCAAGTTGGTAATCCAACTATGTTTCATTGTCAACTTTATAATGAATTGATGAATTTAACAGGTGATGAGGGCGGAAGAAAGATTATTGATAAATATTCAAGTGTATGTCTAAAAGTTCCTGTTATAGAGAAAAGAGAACTTTATGATTATGATTATCTTCAGGATATCAAAAATAATGAGGTATAAGTTCATTTAACTTATGCCTTTTTCATAAAAAAAGCTTTATAGTAAGGAACAGAAATGAGTTTTTGTCCATTCCTCATATAGAGCTATGTTGGATAGTCATTGTAAAAATACTTTTAAATATTATGTTCATCTTTTGATACCTGGCAAATATAAAAGTCAATAAGCGGGAATAACCAATCAGATAATGGAGTGAAATGAAAACCGATATCTTGAGCTTTTTTTACATTTAAACTATGTGACTGTATATCATTAAATGGTGCCTTATCTCCATCAGATGTTATTATAGCTTTTTTACCAGTATGGTCTTCAATATAATCGAAAATTTCTTGTAATGTTATGGATTGTGGGCTACATGCATTTATGGCTTCGAATATATCTTTATCACTTAAATAAGCCAAAAAAGCACCAGCATCATGCGAGGATATGAAATTGAATGATGTTGTGAATTCATCTATATACATAGGAACACCTTTGAAAATATGTTCAACATAAAAATACAAACGTTTTGTATAGTCATCTCTTCCCAACACAACTGGAAAACGAACTCTTGTTGTTTTCTGTTGTGGATGTAACTGGACGATAGCACTTTCAGCCTGACGTTTCCCTTCATCATAAGAAAATGAACTCCTTACACCCATTTTTAAAACATGATGAGCTGCTATGAAATCATCTTCCTTTGTATTTAATTGAAAAGGATAAACCGCATTTGATGATGTTAGGATATAACGATGACAATGTAAAGAATTGAAAAGAGTTTCAATATCCTGAGATGAGTACGCTAGATTATCATAAACAATATCAAATTCTTTATCCTTAAATATATCTTTTAATTGATTGGTATCATAACGATCTACATGTATTCTTTCTACACTTGTTCCAAAAGAGTCAGGTGTCATTCCTCTTGTAGCAATAGTGACATGATATCCTTTCTTAATTAATTCGTTGACTAAATGAACACCAAAATAACGTGTACCTCCAAAAACCAATACATCCATAATTATTCTCCTTAGATTTTCATAAGATATATATATTATAATTGGATAATCATTTATAAGCAATCAATTCAATGTATACGGTATATATATCAATATTTTTTAAAAATTTTCTTGAAAATCATATGAATAGGATTTACGATGATTATGTTGAAGTCGACATCAACTATGAAGAATAGGAGAATAAGATTATGAAAATTGAAGAATTTAAGAATGTGACTATGATTTATATGCGTCATGTTGGTGAATATGGACTCAAAAATAAAGAGTTAATGGAGACTTTTAAACAGTTTCTAAAAGATAATCATTTATTAAATGATCAATCAGTTATTTTAGGGATTGCATTAGATAATCCTCAAATTGTTCCTGCTGATCAGTTGCGATATGATGTAGGTCTTATTGTTGATGAAACTGAAAATGATATTTTGCCAAGCCGATTGATTGATGATGGAAAATATGCAATATTTGAAGTACCTCATACTGCTCAAGGTGTCCAGGATTTTTGGATTCAAATTCCAAAGCTGGCAGAAAATCTATCAATTGATGAAAAGAAACCAATTCTTGAACGCTATGCTATGAACAAAATCAAGAATCATTTGTGTGAATTCTGTATTCCACTTAAATAATATAAATTGTATTAATAAAAAAGATGTGTTAGAATCAATTTTTTCCAAAATAATACAAATAATTGTAAAACTATGTTATAATGAAAGCGTTAATAAAAGTTCGTAATAGTAGACTTTAAAAGACTATTTATATATGCTAAAATCATAAATAAATCAAATAGAATTTGTTAAAACCATAAGGCAGAGAAGATAATTCTCTGCTCTTTTTTTGTCTACTTTGAAGTACGAGGAAAGGAGAATGATTTGATTAATAAGTATTTTAAAAAGGTGAAACAATTTCTATGTTTCGTTTGGAATGTATTCATTGCTATTTTTTTTAAAACGACAAAGACATTCTTTGATTATCATACCAAAGACTTTGTTTTTATAGAGTTTAGTATTTATAAAAGTAGAGATGGACCAATATTTATTTTATAAAGATTTATAAATATATTAGTGAAAGGAAAAGTATGAAACTTACATCTGCTAAAAGTAAGTAACATACAGTTAATGAATCATGAGATTGAAGTATAACTTAATACAGCACTATAAAAAATTATCATTAATTATATTTGTCGTTGTTGCAATTTCTATTACATACGTAACGAAGTATGGTATTAAAGCTGCCAATCAGAATAATATAGGTGATTTTATTGTGACCGGTGGTACCTATGGTATTGATTATGAATATGGAGATGTCACATATTATATACAAGGATATGGTATTAATGAAAGTGCAGTTACTGATAAGGATCTTCCTAAAAGTGGTGGTATCAAAAATCTTGTTGTGAAAGCATTAATAATTAAAACATCCACTCCATTAACTCTATCAACATCTCAAACAACAACATCGGGAATATATATTGAACCAGGCAATCATGCAGACTTGACATTTAATAATGTTAATATTAATGGTAGTCTTCCAGTAAATATTCCAACCAATATAGGCAATCCAACATCTTTACATCTGACATTGGCTGATGGAAGCCATAATTCATTACAGGCAACAACAAATGCAACTGCTCATTTGCCAGGATTGCGATGTGGAGAAGGATCGTCTCTAACTATAGATGATGAACGTAGAAATGTAGATATTAATGGAAATTTTGTTGCTCCAGAACAAGGAAGGGTTTCAAGAGATGTAACCTTAATGGATGGTACCAAAGTACAAAAAGGCGATCGTTTAACAATACTAGATAGTTCAAATCCGGGTCAGCTTATAGTTAATGGTGGTTATCGTGCATCTGCAATTGGTGGAGCAGCAATTGAAAATAGTGGAAATATGACATTTAATGGTGGACAGATTATAGCTCGAGCATATGGACCTAATGACCAGACTCATGGAGCTGGTGCTGGAATAGGTGGGGGACATGCTGGTGGTGGAACAATAACAACTGTTAATGGTGGAAATATAGAAGCTTATGGATCATTTCATGGTGCTGGATTTGGTGGAGGATGTACATATTGTGGTGGTATGTCAAATAAATCAGTGACATATACTTTGACGGATGTTATATTATGTAAAACTCCAAAGTCAACAATTGCAGGTGACATGAATATAAATGGAGGATATCTAAGAGCAGAAGGATTCACACATAGTAATGCTTTTGGACAAGGATGTCAAAGTACGAATATAGGAAAGACAATCAAAATCACTGGAGGAACATTATTACCAGTTTCTAAATCAGGTTTTTATGATATTGGTGGATTGGGAGGTGATGTTATTGTTACTGGTGGTTCAATCCGTCTCTCTGGTCCAGGTAAATTTCAAGGTAAAAATAATGGTGATACTTATGCTTGGGGTAATTTGGAAATGACAACTAAGGTTTTTATGACTAAAATTGATTTGAAAGGTTACAATCTTCCTGATACTCTTGTAGACAGTATGAAAATGTCTATCAATGGTGTAGAAACAAATTATGGAATGCCATCATACACAGATGAAAAAGGTGGACTATATTTTTGGCTTCCTGAAAGTGGATCAGCAACTGAAGTACGTGTAGATTTAGGAATTAAAGGTAGTGATGGTAAGGAAATTCCAATGGATTCATTCTTTGTTACTGATGCTAAGCAAGATTCTATCTTAAAGCAATATGTGACATTTTCTGTAGATAATTCAATTATTAATGAATCTGATCGTCTTTATAAGAGATATGATGGATTAAGTTTTACTGCCCAGCAACAACACAATTTCTTAAATTCCGCCATTGCTGGAGGTATAAATGTTCCTATACCAACAAATGGACAGTTAACAGATATCAGTAAAATGTCTATTCAATCACAATTGTTAGACAGTGAGACACTTGAACCGTCTGGCTCAGAGGAAATTATATCAGGTACAAATGCCAATGTAGGGAAATATCAACTTATTATTACTTCAACAGAATATGCAAATTCTATAGGTTTTAAAGATAGTTTTTGGGGCCATCGTGCTTATTACAAATACGCTGAAATTGTGAAAGCAGATAGTATCATTAATACAGAGGTGAAGAGAAGTAAGAATGAAATTGCTGCAGATCAAGAAATAGAATTGACTGCCTATGTTTCTCCCAATAACAAGGAAGCTTTAACATGTAAGGCACCAACTGGAAAAGTACAATTTTATATCAATGGTGAGAAATATGGAGATCCAGTAGAATTAGTCAAAGCCCCAAATTCTAATGGGGCTGGGTTTGAACAAAGCATGGCAATTATGAAATGGACACCAACAGATGATGGAGGGAAATATAGTAAGAATGGAGAACAGGTTATCACTGTAGAATATTTAGGAGGAACAAACTATAAGGAAAGCAAGGTAGATTCAGAAAAGATTCAAGTGACACCCGTCAATCAAGGGGATATAAATAAAGGTGGAACACCAATTAAGGTAACTGATATGTCAGAAAATAGAGTTGTAGCACCTGGGGATATATTAGATAAGATTTATGGAGATGACTTTCATCTCAAACTTGAGGGTCGAGATACAGATAATAAACCAATCTACAGTTCATCAAATGAAGATGTTTTAAGAGTAGATAAAGATGGAAATGTCCATATTGTAGGGCCAGGAGAAGCAGTCATCACTGTGACAAGACCAGGAAATGGAGCATATAATGATGCAACACAAAATATTACAGTGCATGCAGGAAAGAAAAAATTGACTTGTGAGTGGCTTGATATATTGGATAAATATTATGATGGAAATCGTAGTGCATCAATAGATTATCAAACTCTGAAACTTTTAGGAATAGCAAAAGAAGATCTCCAAGATTTTATAAATAATATTGAAATTATTGCTACTTTTCCAAAAAAAGATGTAGGTAAATATGTTGATGCTCAAGCAAAGATATTATTAAGTGAAGAACTTGCAAAGAAATATTATTTTGAACAACCAAATGGAGAGAAAACATCATATATAGATGTGAAAGATGAAGCATCTATATTACCAAAAAAATTAAATAATAATGATGAGAAATTAACAGTAGAAAAAATAGTAAATCATCCATATACAGGAAGTGAAATCAAGCCGCCTATAATTGTAAAAGATGGTGATAAAATTCTTATAGAAGGTGTCGATTATACTGTAGAATATAAGAATAATGTGGATGTTGGAGTAGCAACAGTTGTTATTAAAGGAAAAGGAAATTATGAATCATCATTAGAAACACAGTTTAATATCACAAATATTAATATAGATATAAATGGTGATGGCAAATCTGATATTAATATAGATGTGGATGGTGATGGAAAAGCAGACATCAATATTGATACAGATGGCGATGGTAAAGCAGATATCAATATTGATACAGATGGTGATGGTAAAGCAGACATCAATATTGATATAGATGGCGATGGGAAACCAGATATAAATATAGATGTGAATGGTGACTTCATTGCAGATTACAATATTGATACAAACGGAGATGGCATAGCTGATAAAAATATTATGAATCAAAAAAATAATCATAATATAGTTATGTCAGATGATACAACATCTATAAATTATTTTATTATTATGTTAGCAATATCTTCATTGTTAATTATGTGTATGATATTCAAACACAAAAAATATAATTGATCTATTTTGGGATAGAATGAAACTATCCCTTTTTCTGTTGAATGATGAAAATAAAAAAACAACTCTTTATTTAAGTGTTGCTTGAATATATTTTATATATTTGTCTTCTTTTGTACCTTTATCATACCACAAAATGGCTGTTTTTTCAAGTCTTGTCATTTTCATATAATAGGTGTATTAAGTATAAAGGAGGAAAATATATGGATAAAATTATGCAGTTACAAGTCGTTAAAAAAGAGGAAGAAATCAATCAGATTATGAAGTGTAATGAGCTGTCAATACAGTATGGATTGACTCTCACACCACAAGATGTTGAAGGTTTATTAGAAATGCAACATAAAGTCTTACAAGATGTTGGGAGGGTAGAATTTCATTCAACAATCTTACAACAAATCATCTATGAGTTTTGTGATAGTTTATTTATTCATAAATATAACTATGTAGAAACAATCAATCAACTTTTAGAAATTTTCTATTATTATCGAGATGCAACTGAAGATTATTTAACTGATGAAGAGATTATTCATTATATGAAGATAGCGTTTGATGGGTGTTGTCAAGGGTCGTTATATTATTTATCAGAGGAACAGTTGAATACATTAATGGACGATTTAAATAGTAGAAATGATATTTATGAGGGGTTAGCGTATGGAGATATCTAAGAAAATCATTTCATTTGAAGAATTGTTAGATTCAGAGTTTCTACCAATTGAAATCAAAGATAAAATGACTCAAGGCATGATAGAAGTTTTCATGGAAAAGATGAGAAGATATACAGGTGGAGATTCATCAGTATCTAAAGAAAGAGCTCAAAGTCTAATGGATTCTATTCTCTATACTTTATCTTTTTATATGCGAAATATGGATATGCAAGATATGATAGAGATGCTTAAGACTCAGGGTATCGTTGAGGTCTTTAAACAGAGTCATTATCACTTATTACAACATGTTCATAATCTCTATTTACAAGTTCAAGAATTACAAAGTCATAAATTAAATATATCTTTAGATATTTATCAAGAAACAATAACAAAAGGATTAACGGCTTTTTTTGATGTTTATAACTTTGATTATTGTAGTCAGGATATCATTTTAACTTTGGATTATCCAACTTGTTATCCTTTAAAACAAGTTGGTTTAGAAAGATTGATTGAATATGTTCATTATTTAGAAATAGAACATGATTTCTTAAATTGTTTTCAACAAAGTGATATTGAAAAGGTCTTAAGGGGCTATTGTTTCTATAATGATGGAATAATTGATAATATTTCGTTGCTTTTTATGAACCAGCTTTTAATGAAAAGTTTGATAGGCTTTCATTATGACTTGTTATTTCAAAATCAAGAAGAAATCAATCAACTTTATCAAGTTTTATCATCTTATTCTTCAAAAGAACTTTATGATATCTTATATAGACAACTTCAAATATTAATAAAGAGTTTAGAAACTCATCATCAACAAGAGATATTGATTTATTTTACATATATATTAAATGATCTGGTTTCTTATTTACATCAACATAACCAATTTCATACTCTAAAAAAAGCAGTTGCTTGTGCATTTTAAGATATCTGTGTTTATTTCAAGCATATGAGTGGAAGACTCTTTTTAAGATATGTTAGAATGCATTGAAGGATGTGGATGAAATGTTAATACAAAAAAGAAATGGTCTTTATCAGGATTATGATAGACATAAAATTAAGAATGCGATTATAAAAGCATTTAAGGGAATACATGAAACAATAAATCAACAACATTTAGAAAATATTTTAAATGATGTTGAAAATCAGATTCAAGAGAAAACCAGTGTTGAATATATTCAAGATAAAGTAGAAGAGGCCTTAATGCGACATGGCTATTTACAAGTTGCAAAGGCTTATATTCTTTATCGTGAAAAGCATCATCATTTAAGAATTGTTATTGATGAGCTTATGCAGATGTTAAGTGATGATAGCATAGAATCTCTTTTGATAAAAATACAAAAAGATTATCCTCAAACAGAATATTCTCTACAATTGTTATTGATAAAATTAAAAACATTTTATAAAGTAGGTATGAGTCAGCATGATGCTTTTAAGATGTTAATGAAAGCAAGTGTAGAACTGATCAGTAAAGATGCTCCTGAATGGGAAAAGATTTCAGCAAGATTCTTAACTTATGATATTCATCAAAGAATAGATGAAAAGATGGAAACTATGGATATTCATTCTTTTTATGATAAATTGGTTTATTTAACTAAAGAGAATTATTATGGTGATTACATCTTGGAACATTATTCTCATAAAGATATTCAAGAATTAGAAAGTTATATGCAAGATGAAAGAAATGAAGTTTTCACATATAGTGGTTTAGAATTAATTATGAAGCGTTATTTGATTCAAGATAGAAATAGAGATATCTTAGAAAAACCGCAAGAAATGTTTATGGGAATAGCCATGCATTTGGCAATGAAGGAAAAAGAGAAAGTCAAATGGGCAAAAGAAATTTATGATATTTTAAGTACATTGAAAGTCACAATGGCGACGCCCACAATGTCAAATGCTAGAAAACCATTTCATCAGATGAGTTCATGTTTTATTGATACTGTTGATGATTCATTAGCGGGTATTTATAAGAGTTTGGATAATTTTGCAAAGGTTTCTAAGCATGGTGGTGGAATGGGACTTTATTTTGGAAAAGTTCGTGCCAATGGAAGCAGTATTAGAGGTTTTAAGGGTGCTGCTGGAGGTGTGATTCGTTGGTTAAAATTAGTCAATGATACAGCAACTGCAGTTGATCAATTAGGTGTGCGTCAAGGAGCTGCCGCAGTTTATTTAGATGCCTGGCACCGTGATTTACCAGAGTTTTTACAGATTCGTACAAATAATGGTGATGATCGTATGAAGGCTCATGATATTTTCCCAGCTGTCTGTTATCCAGATTTATTTTGGAAACTTGCAAAATGTGATTTAGATGCATCATGGTATATGATGTGTCCCCATGAAATTTATGAAGTGAAGGGATACTATCTTGAAGATACTTATGGTGAAGAATGGGAAAGAAAATATTATGAGTGTGTAGAAGATAAACGTATTTCTAAACGTGTGATGTCAGTTAAGGATATCATTAGATTGATTATTAAATCTCTCGTAGAAACTGGGACACCATTTGCTTTTAATCGTGATCATGTGAATCGTATGAATCCTAATGCTCATCAAGGAATGATTTATTGTAGCAATCTTTGTAGTGAAATTGCTCAAAATATGAGTGCTATGGAAATCTTGCCACATGAAGAAGTACAAATCAATGGAGAAACAATTGTTGTTGAAAAGACCAAACCAGGAGATTTTGTGGTTTGTAATTTAGCCTCTTTAACACTAGGACATATTGATGTGACAAATGATGAAGAGTTACAGCATATTATACATGTTGTCATGAGAGCATTAGATAATGTGATTGATTTAAATTATTATCCTGTTCCTTATGCAAAAATAACAAATCAAAAATATCGTCCAGTAGGACTTGGAACAAGTGGCTATCATCATATGTTAGTGAAATTAGGCATGACTTTTGAAAGTCATGAACATTTAGAGTTTGTTGACCAACTCTATGAAAAAATCAATTATTATGCTTTAGAAGCATCATGTGCTCTTGCTAAAGAAAAAGGAAAATATGATTATTTTGAGGGCAGTGATTTTGATACAGGTTCATATTTTGAAAAAAGACATTATCAAAGTACATCTTGGAGAGTCTTGCAAGATGAAATTCATAAATATGGTTTAAGGAATGGGTATTTATTAGCGATTGCACCAACAAGCTCAACATCAATTATTGCAGGAACAACAGCAGCAGTCGATCCTATTATGAAGAAATTTTTCATGGAAGAAAAAAAGGGCAGTATGATCACAAGAGTTGCTCCTGACTTAAACATGAAGACATTCTGGTTATATAAAAATGCTCATCATATTGATCAAAAATGGGTCATTGAAGCAGCCGGAGTGAGACAAAGACATATTGATCAATCACAATCGGTCAATCTTTATATAACCAATGAATTTACATTTAGAAGACTTTTAGATTTATATATATTGGCTTGGGAAAAAGGTGTGAAAACACTTTATTATGTACGTAGTCAATCTTTAGAAGTTGAAGAATGTGAATCATGTAGTGCATAAGGGAGGAAATATAATGGAATTAAAACGTAAAGCTTTATTTAATGCATCTGGAGATATTGACGTGAGAAAGCGTCGCATGATGAATGGAAATACAACAAACCTTAATGATTTTAACAATATGAAATACAGTTGGGTGAGTGATTGGTATCGTCAGGCAATGAATAATTTTTGGATTCCTGAAGAAATCAATTTGACACAGGATATTAAAGATTATCGCTTATTAAATGAATATGAGAAAACAGCTTATGATAAGATACTATCTTTTCTGGTTTTCTTAGATTCACTGCAAACAGCGAATCTTCCTAACGTCGGTGAGTATATCACTGCCAATGAAATTAATTTATGTTTAACAATCCAAGCATTCCAAGAGGCAGTTCATTCACAAAGTTATAGTTATATGTTAGATTCAATCTGTTCACCAATTGAACGAGATGAAATTTTATATCAATGGAAATATGATGAACATCTTTTAAAAAGAAATGAATTTATTGGAGAACAGTATAATGCATTTTTAGAACACAAAGATAGTTTTCATTTTATGAAGACAATTATTGCCAATTATATATTAGAAGGTATCTATTTCTATTCGGGGTTCATGTTCTTTTATAATTTAGGAAGAATGGGAAAGATGCCAGGATCTGCTCAAGAAATTCGCTATATCAATCGTGATGAAAACACCCATCTGTGGTTATTTAGAAACATGATTTTAGAACTTCAAAAAGAAGAACCTGATCTTTTTACTCCCGATAAAATAGAGGTTTATAGAAATATGATGAAACGTGGTGTCGAGGAAGAAATTGCATGGGGACAATATGTGCTTGGTGATCGTATTGAAGGTTTAACAATGAAGATGGTCAGTGATTATATTCACTATCTTGGAAACTTCCGTGCTCAAGCTTTAAACTTTGAACCGCTATTTGATGGTTACATGCAAGAACCTGAATCTATGAAATGGGTTAGCATTTATAGTAATGCCAATGATATTAAAACAGATTTCTTTGAAGCACGTTCAAGTGCTTATGCGAAATCAAGTGCTTTAGAAGATGATTTATAAAAGAAAAAGAATAGTCAATCTCTTTATAGAGAAAGACTATTCTCATTTTGTTTACTTTAAATATTTCTTTTTCAAAATGATAATAACACATCCACTCAATATAGTTATTCCTAAATATATGAATAAAGAAGTTTCATCACTTGTCTGAATTATATTTCCATATTTATCAACTCTATTTCCAAACTCATCATAGATAATTCCATTTTCAGTTCTGTTTATATGAAAATTAATATTTTTATGAGAGGTATTCATATTATTAGGATTATTTACTATATCCTGCGGTTTATTGTTTGTTGGGATTTCTGGATTTTGGGGTACATCAATATTTGGTGTTTCAGGAGTCTGAGGTTCATCTATTGGTTTGGCAGTGATTGTTAAGATATGTTCAACAATCTTTCCTCTATATGTAATGATTTGTTTAGAAGTAGATAATGTTATTTTATCTACATTAAATGTAAAATCACTCTTTGTTGTATCATTGTATTTGATATCTATTGTTTTTCCATCATCATATTTGATACTTATGACTAATCCTGTTGGGTCATATTTTTCGCCATCAGTATATGTTGATTTTGGTAGAGTCTTCATTGAAATAGAGTGAAGAGGAATTCTATTGATATTTGTTTCTTTTTCTAGTGTTCCAAATTTTATCTTAACTTTGAGATTGGTTGCTGTTTCATCACTTCCAATATAAAGTTTTCCGTTCTCTACTTTTGTATCATGACTTGTTGGTGTTCCAACAATAGAATATGTTGGATCTGGAATTAAATATTGTTCAGGAATAATAATATCATCTCCAGTGTATTCAGTCGTTCCTGTTTTATCTTGGTATATTTTGGTGATATGTTTATATTCAAAGATATCTGTTAAATAAAATTCAGATTCTTCATATGTATATGATTTTATTTCTGATTGTTTGACGTTTATTTCTGGTTTGACAATACCTCTATACCAATTAAGAGAACGATTTGATTGCGTATCAATTTTATCTAATTCCAAATGAGTTATATCTGGATGTTCTGGATCATCACTTATAATAAGAACGTTGTTTAATTGATTTTGGGTTTCAAAAGGAGCACTATATCCAAATGCACCATTTCCTATACTCGTTATTCCTTCAGGAATTGTTATACTTTTTAGACCACTGCTTTTAAATGCATCGTTTCCAATGTTTGTAACCCCTTTTGGAAGAACTATATTTTTTAATGCTGTACAATTAGAAAATGCGTCCTTTCCAATGCTTGTGACTCCATCAGGAATCGTTATACTTTCAAGTCCACTGCAATACGAAAAAGTTCCATCAGCTATACTGGTTATATGTTTGGGAATGTTGATGTTTTTGAGAACTGGGCAATGATAAAATGCATTGACTCCAATATCAGTGACGTTTTCTGGAATTATTATATTCTCAAGAACATCACATCCATAAAACATTTCATCAGATATTTTCGTAAGACTTTTTGGCAGGGTTACATTTTTGAGTGATTTGCATTGCTTAAAGATTTCTTCACCTGTTTCTTTAACACCTTCTGGTATAGTTATACTTTGCAAGGATTCACAGTTTCTGAATGCATATGTTCCTATATTTATTACACTTTTTGGGATTGTTATATTTTCAAGTTTAGTGCAACCATTAAAAACACTATCTTGTATATTTAATAGTCCTTCAGGCAAGGTTACATTCTCAAGAAAAATGCAATCATCAAATGCATAGATCTGAATACTTGTGACACCATTTGGTATAATAACGCTAACAGTATCTTTATGCGCAAAAACTGATGAGCCTATTGAAGTGACTTGAATTCCATTAATGGTTGCTGGTATATTGACATTTGTTGAAGAACCAGTATATTTTGTGATTGTTCCACCGCTATCAATAACAAAATCACTCTCTGGTGTGAGTGCATAAGATTTTATGCTTGTTTCTGTGGCAGAAACAGGAATTTTCGTTATTCCTAGTGTCATTGTGAAACACATACATAGTATTCCTAAAATTCTTAGTTTTCTTTTTATCATCTTTTTTCCTCATTTCATTATAATTTAAACCCTTTCAATATATAAGGTATCTTTAAAAGAAAAAAGTGTCATAATTCAATAAAAAATTTAATATTTTATATTTTGTTAATCACTTGTTGTTGTGAGATATGTATAATTACCTGCTTTATCAGCGACATTGATGCGATAAAGGTATTGACTATCCATAGGGAGTTCAAGAGTTTGAGTCTCTTCATTAAAAGTATAATTATATATTTTTTGTTCATTTGCAAAGATTTCAATAGAGTTCTTATTTATCATTGATAAATTATCTTTAAAGACAATTGTATATATATCTCCATCTTTTGTAATAGATTTCTTATCAGGACTTGATGTATCAATTGTATGAATGGTTAATTCTTTAGAATCAATAACTTGATTATTTTTGATTAATGAAACTGTATAGATTCCATTACTATGAATTGTTGTTGTATTTTTGTTGTTAATAGTTATGTAATCATAGTTTTGATTGGTTGTTTTGACTTCTAAAGAAATTGGCTGATTGGTATACTCTTGAGGATAGTGAAAATCAACAATTTTGCTTGGTTCTTCTTGCATTTCTTGAAGAGGGGGAGTTTTTGGTTCTTCATCTGATAAATTATAAATGATTGCTCCTCCAGTAATCGCAAGAGTTGTGACAAGTGTTGCGATTGTGAGTGAAGTTGTAGAAACAGTTGCTCCTGCTGTGAATGAGACTTCGTTTGTAATCGCAGCTGCAATAGATTTGCTTGTTGTAAGTGATAAAGTATGCAAGTTTTGACATGTTACAAAAAGTAATAATAAAGCATTTGGATCTAATGCTGATGAAATGACACCAGGTGTTATGCCTTTCAATTCTAATTCATCTTTGATATAATTCTTTGCTCTTCTGATTCTTAATTTAACTGCATTTTCTGAAACATCTAAGATTTCAGCTATTTCCTTTACACTTAATTGTTCATAAAATCTAAGGAGGCAAACAGAGCGTAATGATGTAGGCATTGCTTGGATAATGTCTAAGATATATTCACTGACTTCTTTATGAATCACTTCATGAGTGATATTCATTTGTTCATCTTCATACTCTTCCATTGAAGAATTATAATCATCTTCATGAGTTCTTTTTTGTGATGCTGTTTGTAAACAGATATGATAGGCTAATCGATAAGACCAGACATGAAAGGCTTCAGGATGTTTTAAATCTTTGATGTCTTGAAGGATTTTTATGAATATATCTTGTACTGCATCTTTTGCATCGTCTTCATTTTTTAAAAAATTGTATGCCATAAAATAAAAACGATCTTTGTAAGCTTCATAGATTTTATCAAATGCTTTTTCTTGCCCAGCTTGTAGTTTTATAATTGTACTTTTATGAATCCTTTTTTGTTTTGCCATTGTGTTTCTCCTTTTTTGTTTGCTTATTATTATCTTGTCATAAAAGAAATTGATTTACAAGACTTGACATATTTATAGAAAAAGTGTTATTAAGAGTGAATTATAGTGAATACGACATATTTCCGCATAGATAAATATTGATTACGTATAGAAAATAGACAAATTTAGGAATTAATTAAGAAGATTTAAAGATAAAAATAATAATCAATTCTTAAATGTTGTAGTTATTATGTGACAAGAGAAGAATATGTTCCTTTGTATATTCTCATTTATTTCAAAAACTTCTGAGTATACAAAAATACATGGTAAAGTAGGATGGAAAGAAGTTTATAAAAGTTGATCAGTGGAGCGTAATTACAGAAATGTCATATATGTAGATATATGACAACAATTATAAAAAGAACCTAAAAAGTGTATGATTATTCATACACTTTTAAGAAAATCAATACATCTTTACTCTCTTGATTCATTTTAATTATTTTTTTCATATCTTCCAGCGATTGACCGCTAAATAACATATCCAGTATTTTTTCATAGACCTCATAAATGAGTCCTTCTAAAAATGAGCTTTCTTCCTGTGGGAATGAACACTGAAAAAACTTAAGAACATTATGATATAAATTTTCCTGACGTTCTTCTTCAATTCCTTCATGATGTCTCTTTTCATACATATCTCTATTCTCTGAAAGTCTCACTTTGCGATTAAGATTGCGCCGATATGCCATATCTGGGCACCATAAACCTGAAATCTTTGATAGAGATACTGACTGAAATGAGAATTCTGCATTTCGATATTAATGTCTCCATTTTCAGCAGTTCTCACTTTGATGTCTAGAATCATATCTTTATCATCAAGAGAATGAGGATTTAAATCAGGATTGCTGACAGTAATCTTGGAACAGTTGACATGAATAATGTTTTCAATGAGTATGTAAGCAGATAGAGACAGTCAAGATCATCAAAAAGCATATTATTTTTAAAATCAGAAATATAATTTTTCTTAGTCATATAAAAACCCTGCTTACTGGTTTGTCCAGTAATGAGGGTACATATCACTACAAGTTTGAAGGGTCATTTTTCTTATTTATTTGAAAATAATTCATTTTTTCACTAAATTTAGAATTTCAATGCAATATACTAAAACTATGAGAGAACAAACAAGTCACATAATTATCATATGAATTTATTTTAAAAAGATGAAATAATATGATTCAATCATTGAGTGTTTCAATTGTTTGAATTATAGAAAAGAAATTTATATTTTTCATATGAATAATCGCTATAAATTACAAGAAAGGCATAGTATATCTTATATGCATATAAGTTTTTTGAGTTTCTGGATTTTTGATTATACAAAGAAATATGCAGTTTGAGCAAAAAGGAAACAAACAAGTAAACCAATAAGAGTTGGCACAACGAAAGAAACGATAGACCATTTCCAACTACCAGTTTCTTTTTTGATTGTCATTAAGGTTGTTGAGCAAGGCCAATGCATTAATGAAAATAACATTGTGCTAATTGCAGTTATCCATGTCCAACCATTTTGAACAAGTAAAGCCTTTAGTTCAACAAGATTGCTCATATCAAGAATAGTTCCTTGAGCAAGATAGGCCATGATGATAATAGGAACGACAATTTCATTGGCAGGTAAACCGAGAATAAATGCAATTAAGATAACACCATCTAATCCTAATAATTTTGCAAAAGGATCAAGAAATTGAGCACAGTGATTGAGTAAACTCATGTCACCAATCATAATGTTAGCCATCAACCAGATGATAAGACCAGCTGGGATAGCAACACATACAGCTCTTCCTAAAACAAATAATGTACGATCAAAAAGTGAACGAATAATAATTTTTCCAATCTGGGGTTTACGATAAGGTGGTAATTCTAAAGTAAAGGAAGAAGGAACACCTTTTAATAAGGTTTTAGATAAACACTTTGTAACCATAAATGTCATAATGATGCCAAGTAAAATAAGACCAGTGAGAAAGAGGGCAGATAAAACTGATGAAAAGATGCCAGCACTCCCTACAAAGAACATTGTAATAATTGCAATCAGCGTAGGGAAACGACCATTACAAGGAACAAAGTTATTTGTAATAATAGCAAGTAATCGTTCACGTGGTGAGTCAATAATACGGCAGCCAATGACTCCAGCAGCATTACACCCAAATCCCATACACATTGTTAATGCTTGTTTTCCACAAGCACAACAGCATTTAAAAGGTTTATCAAGATTATAGGCGATACGGGGAAGATATCCAACATCTTCTAGTAATGTAAAGAGTGGGAAGAAAATAGCCATTGGTGGTAACATGACAGAGACAACCCAAGCTAAAACACGATAAATACCTAGAACCAAAACACCATGTAACCATGCAGGAGCATGAAAGTACATAAATAAATCGGTTAATCTATCTTGGATATAAAAGAGGATATCTGATAAAACTTGTGATGGATAATTGGCACCAGTCATGGTTAACCAGAATATAATAGCTAAGAGGGCTAACATGATTGGATAGCCAGTCCAACGACTTGTCAGAATATGGTCGATTTTGCGGTCTTTTTGATTGTAAGCAGCATCTTCATATGTGACAACATCTTGACATATGTCTTCTGCCACATGAACAAGTGATGAGACAATTTGATCTTTAATTGTTGCTGTATCAATATTATGTTTTTGTAAGAGTTCTTGAGCAATATTTATAGCTGAAATAAGTTCTTCTTGTTTTAAGAAATCAGTTCCTAAATGATGATCTATTTCAACTAATAAAGATGGATCTTGTTCTAGGAGTTTAAGACTTAACCAGCGAGTATTTAATTGACCTTGTAATCTTTCTTCTAAAATAGGCTGAATCATTGCAATAGCTTTTTCTAAAAGACGGGGATATGTGATTGAAATGTATTCATGATGCTCTTTTGTATCAATAGTATCATCAAGACATTTCAGGAAACGGTCTAAAGATTTTTTTTGGCGAGCAACAGTACTGATGACAGGAACACCAAGTTTTTGAGAAAGCAATGGTAAATTGATATGAATATTTTTACGGATAGCTTCATCCATCAGATTGACACAAACAATGACATTTGAAGAGATTTCTATAGTCTGTAAAACAAGGTTAAGATTTCTTTCTAAACAAGTTGCATCACAAACAACAACAGTCAAGTCTGGATGTCCGAAACAAATAAAATTACGTGCAACTTCCTCTTCAGCAGAATGCGCCATAAGAGAATAAGTACCAGGAATATCAACCATCACATAATCATGTTTTTCAGTAGAACAATAACCTTGTGCATTGCTGACAGTTTTACCAGGCCAGTTACCAGTATGCTGATTCATACCTGTTAAGTTATTAAAAACAGTACTCTTTCCAACATTTGGATTTCCTGCTAAAGCAATGACTTTTGCATCAGGAGATTGTTTGATAATCTCTAATTCAACATTTTTGAGTTCTTTTGATTGGATATCTTCCTTCAATCTTTTCAGCCTCCATCATATCTTTTATCATAATATCTTGGCAATCTTCACTTCTAATTGCAATCACTGCACCACGAATAAAATAAGCTGACGGATCACCTTGAGGGCTACGTCCTAAACATTCAACAACAGTTCCATTAATGAGACCAATATCAAGAAGGCGACGACGCATACTGTTGGTAGCAGTAAGTGTTGCGACCTTTGCTTTTGCACCTATAGGCAAATCATTTAAATTCATAAAATCATCCTTTTTAACATATTTTAGGATAAGGAAACTTTTTATCCTAATTCAATGTATGGTTATTTCTTTTCATTTGTGATTAAAAACAGGAAAGGACATGAAAAATGAGTAAAGAACCTAGTGATTTTCATACTTTTACAGGCTATCGTCTGACATCTAGCCAGGAGTTAACTCCTGCTATGGAGGATTATTTAGAAATGATTTATAGGCTTTATCATCAACAAGTTAAGATTAGAATAGGCGACCTTTCTCGTCATTTGAATGTTCAACCATCTTCTACAACAAAAATTGTACAAAGATTAAAACAATTTGGATATGTTGATTTTGAAAAATATGGAGAGATTACGTTAACTGATAAAGGGATGAGTGAAGGGAAATATCTGTTATATCGTCATGAAATACTTCATCATTTTTTATGCGTTTTAAACCATTCTAATGATGAATTAGAACAAGTTGAAAAAATAGAACATTTTATGGATAGGAAAACAATTTTACAGATAGAAAAATTAACTTTATTTCTTGAAAATCATCATGATTATGATCAATAATTATTTTTCAATATAATTTTTTATAGATAGAAAATGAAAAAGAAATTTAAAATACTCATATAAAAAATAGGACACTTTTTGGAGTGTCCGTTATATGAGTATTTAATAATGATTGGATAGATGAAGTAATACACAAACTGGGATTTGTAGTTTATTCTGATAATAATGACTTTGCTAATTCTATTTGCTTGCCTCGTTCCTTAATGACTTCAACCTTGCTGTTATTATTCAAAAGATTAATAACCTTTATTGCATAATCAGATGAAACGATAGCATGACCTCTCATATGCCCTGTTGCAATAGCTTGAGCATATATTCTTGATGAAAACTTACTTATTTCATTAATTGAATTTTTGGCAAGTGTATTAGCCAAAAAACCTGCTTTTCTCAATTCAAATGCATTTATTTTATTGTCAATTCTCTTTTGTAAAATACCACTTGTTTTAGAAATAATATCGTTTTTTAATTTTTCATCTCCAATATTTATATAAGAAATAAATCTTTCAGCATTTTTAATTGCCCAAATTGCTAATTCTCTTTGAGATAATCTTTCCAAAATATGCTCTAATTTATTTCTTTCATCCACATCATCAATAATTTTTATCTTATATGGAGATGGGATAATAATTTTATTTTCAATATATAATTGCCTTTCATGTTCATTCCATGCGTATTCTACTGGTTTCATCATATATACCTCTACAAATTCTAATTTCATACTATTTTTTTTATAAACTGAATAAACTCCCCTTGTGATAACCGCTGCTATATAATAGGTTATAAGCATCCCTATGCAAAAAGGAAATATGTTCGACATTGCTTTTCTCTTAGAACTGCTATAAATAGAAATAAGCACTCTAAATAATATTCATATTGCCATTTGTGAGAAAGTATTACCTAAATTTTGAGTGTGAATATCTAATAATCTGCTTATAATTCCTAAAATAAATCCGATAATCAGCATACTAAGAGGATTTAATAACATGTTTTTCAAAAATATTACCTCACTTTAAAATTCTAATTTCTCTTCATCAATTCATAAAACTAGAAGATGCTTAATAACATATTATTTAGAATCTTTTTCATATTTCACTAGATAAGGCTCTAAACGTTTCCTCAACTCATATGTTTCATCTTCATAAGGCATTTGAGGAATTTCATAATCAAATATTCCGGAATTATCTAGTTCAGAAATTTCTTCAGGTGTTATTAACTCTACCACTAACTTCCGTAAACTTGCTAATCTAGTCACCATATCAGTTTCAGCACATGCAATAGCTAATGAATAAGCTCTATTGTCTGCATTCTCTCGTTTCTCACTTCTATCCAAAATACAAACCATCATGTCTAAGACTTTTAATAACTGAAGATATTCTTTTTTTGATAGATATACTTTATCTCGCATTTTCAATCTCCTTAGATTTATTTGTTCTTTATTATAAACTGAAATCAATTGATTGAAATAGAATTAGTCCCATACAATTTCTAAACAATTAAAGTTCTCTGGAATTGATGGTATACATGAATAAATATCTAATTCTGAAGGTTTGATTTTAATGACTCCATCAGAACATAACCATTGACAATTGACTATTTTTTCTAATTCAGATGGTTGCATGTTTGTACATATTACGATTGAGTCTCCCGCAAGAATTAATTCTTCTCTCTCATTTTCTTCTTCAATTTGTGTATCATCATGCAAAGTAACACGAACCCATGCTATATTTGGCATTAATTCAATCTTTTGTAACATATCCCATATTTCAGCAAGCGAAGGGCGCCCCTCTCTCCATTGATTAGGAGCAATCGAATCCTCCTCTGTATTTCCCTCGAAAAATTCAACAAGCGTCAACAATGGAAAACGTTCTTCATTTTCTTTTAATATTTTTTTAAATTGACCTAATTCTATCATAACCACAATCTTCCTTTCAAATTATGCTTTATAGCCATATTATACCATAATGAATTTTATAGTCATTCTCATTTTTATTATATTAAATTTTTTTAATAGAATTAAATACAAATAAGTAATCATTTTAGTTTCTATCTTATATATGATAAAATAATAATATCTTTAAATATAGAGATAGGAGAAGATTTAGGGATTATTAAATCATAACAAATCAGTTAAAAGACCTATAAAAAAACGTATTAAAAGATACGTGGTAATGTGATTGCATGAAATCTTCGTAAAGATTCCCAGTATCCACTCGTTGTTTATTTAAGCCACGATGATGGAGAGGGGGATAACTGTATTTTGGGAAAGGACTTTGCATCATTTTTAGAAAATATTATTTTCATAGGTGGGTGTGCAAATAAAGATTGGCAAATGCTGCTATTTTGTGAGAATGCATATCAGGAATTGACCCATTCTGTAAGAATGCTGTTACTTATAAAAGAGAATTAAGTGATTAATATGGTTGAATTAATGTATAATTCTCATAAATTAGCAGAAGTTATAAAGAAAATTATTCTATTTATATAAAGTATATATAATATGATTTGGAGCAGGGAGAAAAGTATGCAAGAAGATAAAAAGCTGAGATTAAAAGAATTACTAGAACAACAAAAACAAAGAATATATAATGCAAAAATCAATGATCAAAAGGAATATATTTTAAAAGAAATACCTCAATTTCACCAACATTATCAATTTGCTGATAAAGAAGACATCATCAAATTAAAACTGTTTTTAAAGAGTTTACCTACTTTAACGAGTGTACGTTTAGATTTGTCTCAACTTCCTAAGCAACAAGAAATCAAATTTTTTAAGGATATTAATGCTCATTTCAATGTTTGGATTTGTTTTCTAAGTGGTTTGCCTGAACTCTTTGAATTGTACCCGTATGGAGATATTCAAGACTTTATCAATGATTTTGATAGTTGGCAATATATAAGTCCTTATTTGATTTTAGTATGTGATAATTTTAAGGATTTCATATTTATTGATGATGAGAAAAAGATGATCCAATCACAAAATACTTAAGTAGGAAATATAAATTGAAGTGAAAATGTGAACATAAGAGTTGACATAATTAAAAATTGTATGTACACTAAAACAAGTTGAATAAATGGTAGAGGTGCAATGATCAAGAGTCCATAATCACAATGTTTGGTACAGTGATTATGAAAAGGGTGATTTGCCGAAGTGTTTTCATGACACCAATAGTGAAAACGCTGGGGGATGATAGAATATATCATCAACTGTCACAATATGTGGAGGGCTATCTCATGCAAATGTATTTTATAATGCTTTGATTGATTGCCAGTCAAAGCTTTTTCTTTTGCCGTTTATATCACAAGAAGGAGGAAATATGAATTTTATTGGAACATTCTGGGCTTTGATTCCAGCTATTATTGCAATTGTGATTGCATTAAAGACAAAAGAAGTATATATATCATTATTTATTGGGATTTTTGTTGGAGGATTATTATTGACTGGCTTTCATCCTATTGGTGCTATTGAAACCGTTTTTGAAACAATGATGGCAAGTTTATCTGATACTTGGAATATTGGAATATTAATCTTTTTGGTATTTCTAGGGACAATTGTTGCATTAATGACCAGAGCAGGCGGAAGTCGGGCATATGGTGAATGGGCAACTCACAGAATTAAAAATAAGCAAGGTGCATTACTTTCTACTTTTGGCTTAGGAGTTTTAATCTTTGTTGATGATTATTTTAATTGTTTAACAGTCGGAAGTGTCATGCGTAATGTTTGTGATGAATTTAAGATTTCACGTGCGAAACTGGCTTATATCATTGATTCTACGGCTGCACCAATTTGTATTATTGCACCTATTTCAAGCTGGGCAGCGGCTGTGAGTGGCTATACCAGTGGCGATGGTTTTTATCTTTTTTTGCAAACAATCCCTTTTAATTTATATGCGCTTTTGACAATCATTATGGTTCTATGTGTTATTCGTTTTGATTTGAATATTGGGAGTATGAAAGAACATGAAATCTCTGCTCAAAATGGTGATGTTCATCATGGTAATGAAGAATATAAAGATGTTCATGTTATTGAAACGTCTGATAAAGGAAAGGTTTTGGATTTAATTTTACCAGTTCTTTTTTTGATTATCAGTTGTATTACTTGTATGGTTTATACAGGTGGCTTTTTTGAGGGGGTTTCTTTTATTGAGTCTTTTACAAATTGTAATGCTTCTTTAGGACTGGTATTGGGTTCGTTCTTGACGTTAGTTTTTACCTTTTTGTTATATTTACCACGTCGTATTCTCACTTATAATCAATTTGCTGAATGTTTGCCAACTGGCTTTAAAATGATGGTTCCTGCAATGACAATTTTAGCACTGGCTTGGACATTAGGAGATATTGTTTCTACACATTTACAGGCTGGTTTATTTGTCTCTACAATGTTAGAACAATATCAGATCAGTGTTGCTGTTTTACCAGCGTGTCTATTTGTTATTGCTGCTGGATTAGCCTTTGCAACAGGAACATCTTGGGGAACGTTTGGTATTCTCATTCCAATCGTGACAGCTATTTTTACAGAAGGAAATCCAATGTTGGTTATTTGTATATCGTCTATTTTAGCAGGAGCTGTTTGTGGTGATCATATCTCACCAATTTCAGATACAACAATTATGGCATCAGCAGGTGCACAATGTCATCATGTTGGTCATGTTTCTACACAACTTCCTTATGCAATGGTTGTTGCAGTTGCATGTATTGTTGGTTATATTGTTGCTGGTCTGACACAGAATGTTTGGCTAACATTTTTAAGCGGCTTGATAACTTTATTAATTATGATATTTTATATTAACAAGAAAAAGTAAAGCTGTTGTGAAAAGATAAAAAGTTAAAATATGGTGTAAAATTAAAGATGATAATCTTATTAGAAACAGTATTGTTAATATATTTTATATGTTTGAATTGATTATAATTTACCAGCAACAATTATTGATATAATCAAAAAAAGGTAAAGTGAAAAAGTAAATTCCAGTTTTATAAAATCAGTTTTTTAAGAAAGATTAATTTCTGTTTTATTGATAAATTCAATAGATTTTGATCTTTTTAATTTGATTTTCTTTCAATTATCATATATGATTTATGTAAAGATAAACATATTTATATATTTTTGATCGCACTGAAAAAGGTCGATTTAGTCACTTTTTAAAAAATGTAAGACTAAATTCTTGTTATGAACTTGTATTGGTTATTTGATATCTATATGAATTTGTTTATTCTTTATAACTACGTTGGGGTAGTTACTTTATGAGATAAGGTTTCAATGTCACTTGATCCTTATCTATTTTTTTTATGTTTAATAAATCTAATATCTTTTGACCATATAAGAATTCGAATAGTTCATAAGGAGTCTTTCCATTTAAACTCTCTCTAGGAACACTATTGATATGACTAAACATTAAATCTAGTTTTTCTTGTGTTAATTCTTCAGTAGAAGCTCCATTAGGAACGATGTCTCTTATAAAGTTATGATTCTTTTCTACATGAGGCTTCTGTGATGATTGCATGGGATCACAATAAAAGATATGTGTTCTTACCATCTTTGTTTCTGGATCTATTTCCATATCCTCACATGCATAAAACTCTGCTCCTCGATCAGTTAATATGATTGGAAAACTGTTCATGTCCTAAGAGTTGATAAAGATAATTAATTCCTGCGAATATAGATTCTTTCGTTTTTTCCTTATGAATAATTCCAAACATAAATCCTATCTTTGTAAACATAAAAGTTTGAATATAATGCTTCTTATCTTCATTATAAACAGTATCCATCTCCACAACTGGAATATCAGGATGATTTTCAATATATAATAAATAGTCTGAATATCTTCTTCCATCTAGAAATTGAGGCTGCTTATTTCTTGGCTTACAAGGATATTCTTTAGAAAGTTTTCGTGAGACTTTCTTCTTGAGATTAATATTTAATATACCAAATTTTCTAAAGATACCGATACTAATATAATTGTATAAAGTTTTTTCACATATATTCAATTCTTTGTGATTGAGTATGATTTCATAAGGAGATTGACCTTGATCAATGAGAGGCTTAATAATAACTGCCATATCTTTAACTTGATTATAAGTGAGATCAACTCCCATTCTTGAATCAACTAAAGATTCAAGATATTCATTATGAGCGATATCAGCTTTATAGAAGTATCTATCTAAAAAACACCTTGAGATTTTATCACATCCATTACAGGCACCAGGAGAGCGATCTTTTCTCTTACAAGGAACAGGAACATATCTTTCACATCTTTGGGTACAACGATAACACTCTTTTTTAAGGTGAATACAGTTATTACCATAAAAAGAAGCACGTTCTTTTAATTTTCTATGAAGTTTAATTTCTTTAGCGACAGTAGAAGGATCTTTACCAATATTATCTGCAATACTTGTTTTAGAAGCACCATTAGTAATTCCTACTTCAATTATTTTTCTTTCATCTAATGTTAAATGCTTATTTGAATTTGATGACATAAATGTTTCCTCCCATCCTTACAAATTCAAATAGATATCTAAAATCATAATATAATATGTAAGACTAAATTCCAACTAGAATTATGTGAAAGACTAAATTCCATAAATTTATTTAAAACTGGAATTTACTTTTTCACTTTACGATAATCAAAAAAACATTGAATATATCACATAAAAATAGAATTTTATGTTGATTTATGATATAATTATTTTTACTTGGTAAAAATATTGATAAATTCAATAGAATTTTATTTCTGCCAGTTATGAAAGTGTTGTTTTATCTGGTTTAATATCAACATATGATGTTTTGAAATCTGTGAAGTTGAAATTTTATAAAAAAATGGGTCAAGGTTTAATATCAACATATGATGTTTTGAAATGGTGCTAAGGTTTCCTTTAATTGCCTTGTTAATGTTAGTTTAATATCAACATATGATGTTTTGAAATTAAGTATATACTTCAACTCCTTCTCCTCCGTCACTGTTTAATATCAACATATGATGTTTTGAAATCCAAATATCTGCGTTTTTAGGCTCATGCTATTACAAGTTTAATATCAACATATGATGTTTTGAAATCCTTTAGGTAAACTTATAAGTGGAACCAAGTACGGTGGTTTAATATCAACATATGATGTTTTGAAATTAATAATCAACAGTCTGTTTTTGTTTATAAAGATAGGTTTAATACCAACATATGATGTTTTGAAAGTTATTTATAATAAAAATATCCCTATATTAAGATGCTATAGGGATATTTTTTTATCTTCAATTTCTATTTTAATTTTTTCATAAAGTTCATATGTAGCAATACAATCAGCAATTGATCTATGTTCATTATTGGAAAGGTTTAAGTATTGGACCATATCTGTTAAACGATGATGTTTCATGTGAGGATAGACCTTTCTACAAAACTGAAGTGTATCCATATATTCATTTTCAATATCTATATGAAATTGATTTGCAACAAAGTTTAAGTCAAATGATGTATTGTGTCCTAATAAAATATCATCACCAATAAAACTGAAAACATCGTCTCTAATCTCATCAAGGGTTGGCATTCCTAATAACATATCATTTGTAATTCCCGTGAGTTTGGTTATAAAAGGGCTAACTTCACGTTCTGGATTAATGAGTTGAGAATATTTATCTATAATCTGTTGATTTCTTATTTTTAAAATTCCAACTTCAATAATCTTATCATCGGCCCATGATAATCCTGTTGTTTCTAAGTCAATAACACAATAATCTTCAATGATTTTCTTTGTATATTTTCCACGCTTTTTTTGTTTTCTATATTTCTGTTTCATACCTTTACCTCAATATCTTTCTTCTTTCATTAAAGCTAATTTTCGTATAAAAATCAACTTATTTAAACTTTTTTTAATTATGATATTGATAATGTTTTCATAAGTATTTAATAAAATAGGATTTGAATCTGATAGAATAGAAGTTGTTGTTGAAGTTATTAATATAATGGAAAATGTATGACTATAGAAAAAATCTAAAAGATTGTATATTTTCTTATGAAAGAAGTGTTTTGACTATGTTTGTTGTAGTGAATTAAAAATAAAAGAATGAAGTGAAGAAATAATACTAATGATTAAAAAAGATATTTAGTCTCATTATATTGGCTGATTTTTTTTCTTTGAAAGAAATGTATGAAATCAATATGGATTTGAGAAGAATAGTGTTATAATAGTGAAACTGTAATGGGGGTATCGAAAATGAAGTATATACATCAATTTTTAATTATTATGGCAATATCATTTATTGGTGAGTTATTGAGTTTATTGCCTTTACCAGTGCCAGCAAGTGTTTATGGATTATTCATTTTATTAATCTGTTTATTTACTGGTATTATTAAACTTAAAGATATAGAAGATGTTGCCGATTGGCTAATTTTAATTATGCCAGTTTTATTTGTTCCATCAGCTGTGAGTTTAATGAATGTTGGTGATGAACTCTTGGGGGATATTGTTGTCATTGGCGTTGTGCTTGTTGTCAGTACAATTGTTGTAATGGTGACGACTGGAAAAGTTGCACAGCTGATTATTGAAAGAAAGGAGAACAATAATGGATAAGATTTTTGTAGAAACGATGTATTTTGGAATTGTCTTGAGTTTATTGTCATATTGGATTGCTGTTCAAATACGTAAGAAATTTCCATATCCACTTTTTAATCCTTTATTAATGAGTGCATTGATATCAATTGCTGTACTGTCTTTCTTTCATATTGATTTTGATACATATAATCAAGGTGCGCAGATGATTACATTTTTATTAACACCATCAACAGTTTGTTTAGCAGTCCCTTTATATAAACAAAGTCAAATTCTGATGAAACACTTAGATGCCATTTTATTAAGTTTGTTGAGTGGTTGTTTAGCGGGCATGTTAAGTATTACAGTATTATGTCTTTTATTCAATGCTAGCAATACATTATTATTTTCACTTTTACCAAAATCAATCACAACTGCAATAGCAATTGGAGTGTCTGAATTAATTGGAGGGAATTCAACGATGACTGTTGGCATTGTCATTATCACAGGAATTTTTGGTGCTATGATAGCCAAAACAGTTTGTCATATCTTTAAAATCAATCATCCTGTAGCGATTGGATTGGCATTAGGAAATAGTGCGCATGCGATTGGAACAGCGAAAGCCATTGAATTTGGAGAAATTGAGGGTGCTATGAGTAGTTTGTCAATTGTTATTGCAGGTATTTTTACTGTTGTTTTTGCTCCTCTTATAGCAAGTTTATTTTAAATAGAATATAATAGGGATAAAGAAAGGATGATTGTTATGCTTTTTGCAGTCTATAGTATCTTTGTCATCATGATGCTGTTATCCATAAAAAAGAAATCTTATATTATTTTTAAGACGCTTAACAGTTTGGCCTTTATAGCTGTGGCAGTATACTGTGGTATGACTTCAGATCGTGTCTCTATGATGGTAGGGCTTTTACCGGGATTGATAGGTTGTCTTGCAGGAGATTTTATGCTTGCAACTCAATATAAAAAAAGTTTTTTATATGGATTAACTTGTTTTTTGATTGCTAATCTTTGTTTTGTTATTTATTTTATTAATTTTCAATCATTATCTATTATAGAGTTCATTCTGCCAGTTGCTTCTATAATGATTGTCATTGCTCTTTCCTATTTGCCACGTATGGATTATGGTGTATATGATAAAGCGATTTTGGCGTATGCTTTTATGATTACTTTAGCAATGGTCAGAAGTGTTGTTGTGTATCTCACATTATCAACACCTATGTTTTTATTTTCTATGGTGGGTTTTATTCTTTATTTTCTTTCAGACATTATATTGTTATTCGAAAAATTCTTTGAATGTCGTTTTAAGGATATATTAACTGTTTTTAATCTCATAACATATTTCTATGGTTTGTTTTTTATTGCTTTGAGTTTAGTGAAATAGTTAATGGTAAAAATTGGAAAATTAGAGATGTCTTAATAATGCTACAATAAAAGTAGTGATGAAATTGAATGGAAAAGTGTTGTCAATATCTGTCTATCATTTATAAATGATAAGAATATATTCGACACTTATCGACATTCTTTCAACACTACTTTTCTTATTGCCAAAAAGTGCAAGAAATTTTGTCAATTATGACAATTTATACAAAACAAGGTATGCTTGAGTTACCGGTGAAAGGAGTCTATATGATAACAACGAGAGATGAAATAATCGATTATATGGAAATGTGTACACAAACAAGAAAAGACAAAGATATTGAAACTTTTTCTGCCAATCATGTGGCTGATGAACTGAAAATTAGCAGAAGTTTAGCGAGCCAATATTTAAATGAACTATTTAAAGAAAAATGTTTAATTAAAGTTTTAACAAGACCTGTATTGTTTTTCCATAGAAATACATTAGAACAACAAGGTGGTTTTGTATTTCAACAATTAGATTTCTTAAGTCTTAATGAATTGCAAGCTTATCTTCAAAATCATTCTCGTCAAGACTATGCATTTGAAGATATTATAGGAGCTTATGGATCTTTAAAAGGAATTATTGATAATTTTAAAGCCTGTATGAAATATCCAACAAGAGGATTACCACTGGTTTTAATAGGTGAGAAAGGAACGGGGCGCAAGAATCTTATCAGAGCAGTTTATAAATATATGCTTTCCCAAAATATTATTGAAACACATTCACAATTGATAGTGATTGATATGGCTGATCTTCAAAATAAGGATGATATCCTTGATATCCTTTTTGGAAATTCTCAAAAGAAAGACACCTATCCATCACAAATCTTACAAAGTCAAAATGGGATGGTTTATATTCGTAATGCTCAATATCTTTCATTGCCGCTTATCCAAAAAATCATTCGTTATTTTAGTCCTGAATGCAGCGATGATGATTTATATGCACTCTGCTTTGAATCGACAGCGAGAATTGTTTTAGAAGCAACCATGAATCATGAACAGCAACTTGATATGTTTCAGGATATCCCTATTATTTGTACAATGCCAACTCTCTATGAAAGATATAACGAAGAAAAAGAGGCATATATATACCGCTATTTCCAAAGTGAATCAAGAAAGATTGGGAAGAAAATTATTGTCAGTACAAACGTTATGGGGAAATTAATGGCTTATCAGTATACCGATAATATTGATGGCTTAGAAAACATTATCCAAATTATTTGTGCCAATGCCAATGCTGATCATCATCAAGAAGATCATTTAAAAATCTATACATATCATTTACCAGCTCCTCTTTTATCTGTTGAATCACACGATATGAATGAATATAAAAATGAATTGTCTTTTATAGATGTTCAAAATTATCAACAAGGACAAGAAAATCAACAAGTTGAAAAGATATTTGATTCTCTTTTACAAGATACAGAAAAATTTTTTATGAGTAATGATGGTCAATTAGATGAATTTATGAATGTTATCAAAAGACGTTATCATCAATATTTTGAATATCTACAATTCAATAAAAGATTTGATCAAAAACAGATTCGTCATATTGAATTGTCTATTAATGATATCATTGATACTATTTTTGAAAATTACAATGTTAATGAACCAACTAATTTCACTTCACTCATATCAAAAAGTATTTATTTTATCAAAGAGAATAGATCCTTTATGAATACTTGGTTTACAACACATCATCAAAAAATTCATGAACTTTCTTTATTTATTCAGCAATCATTTAAAAATGAATATGAAATGATAGAGTGTATTCATCTTTATATCTATGATTCATTAGGTATTAAATTTGATGAAATCAATAAAACAATCTTTACTGTTTTGTTAGCTGATTATATTCGTGGGATTGTTAAAAAGAAATGTTTAGGTATTATTGTTTCCCATGGTTATTCAACTGCAACCAGTATTTCTGATGCAGTTAATACAATGATTGGAAGACATGTCTTTGATTCCATTGATATGCCAATTGAAACTACAACTCATGAAATTGTTGAGAAAATTAAACAATATTTGGTACGAGTTGTTACAAAAAATGATTTATTGGTGATGGTTGATATGGGGTCTTTACAGGATATTGGTGAATCATTAATAGCTGTTGCTCAAAGTGATATAGGTGTGATTAATCATGTTTCTACGGGACTGGCATTAGAAGCGGGATACTTGATCTTAAGAAATGAATCTTTAAAACATATTCTTGAAAAGATCAATGATATCTCCCAAACTTCCTATCGTTTGATAGAGAATACCAAACGAAAACCAGCGATTATCTTTACATCAGAAAATGGTGTGAATACAGCACGTCGTTTATCAGAACTCTTTATTAGGAGTTTACCTAAGAATATAGATGTTGATATTTTAACATATGATTATTTTGAATTGATGGATTCAATTCAGCAAACAGATGTCTTTGAAAAGAAAAATATTTTATTTATCTTTGGTGTCAGTGATCCAAAGATACCAGAAATCTCATTTGTTTCTTTAGAAGATATTATGAGTATGAATAAGGTTGATGAACTTTATCGTGATTTTTCAAATTATTTAACTGCTCATGAAATTAATGAATTCAAAAGAAATTTAATGAAGAATTTCTCTTTAGAAAACGTCATGAAACATTTAACGATTTTAGAACCAACACGATTAATTGAATCTGTTTCTGAATCAATTGAGAAACTTCAAAAATTACTAAATGTTGAATTTTCTAATCAAACGATTATGGGTTTATATATTCATATCAGTTGTTTGATAGAAAGACTGGTGACAAAAGAAGCATTAGATTATGGCGATGTGACGAAGTTTGCTTTAGAGCATGCAGATTTTATATCACATATGAAAACAAGTTTTGAAAATATCTTTCGTAATTATGGAATAGATCTTCCATTAAGTGAAATGAGTTATTTATATGATTATATCTCTATAGATTCGCCAAATCATATAACACGTCAGAAAAGGGGTTTGTTATGAAAAAAATATTAATTGCAACACACGGAATGTTAGCAGAAGGGTTAAAGAGTTCTATTCATGTGTTAGCAGGGGATGGGTATCACATTCAAACGATTAATGCTTATACAGATGAGTGTCAAGGTGATTATTCTCATCAGATTGAAACATTTATCTCATCTTTAAATCAAGATGATGAAGGGGTTATTTTTACTGATTTATTAAGTGGCAGTGTGAATCAGAAAGTCTGCCAATTGTGTGTGAAAAAGCCATCTTATTTACATATTGTGACAGGTACAAATTTAATGTGTGTATTGGCTGTTTTGTTAGAAACAAGACCATTAACACAAGAAGTCTTAAAAGAAATTGTAGAGAATTCGGTTGTCTCTTTAATTGATTTTGAAGATCAAAATCAATCAGAAGAAACTGATGAGGATTTTCTATGTGTCGAGGAGGAAGAAAGAAATGATTGTTTCAATTAGAATTGATGATCGCTTGATTCATGGTCAGGTGGCTTTGGTTTGGTCTAAAGAATTAAATACAACGAGAATTGTTGTGGCTAATGATGAAGCAGCAAGAAACGATGTGATGAAAATGACATTAAAGATGGCAACACCAGCAGGGATTAAATTGTTGATTAAGCCTTTACAAGAATCTATAGATGTTTTTAATAATCCGAGGTCTCAAGATTTAAAACTCTTTGTTTTAACAAATTGTATTCAAGATACATTGGAAATTGTTAAGAATTGTCCTGATGTAGAATCAGTCAATGTGGCTAATGTGGGACGTTTTGATGAAAGTGATCCAGCACTTAAGACACAATTAAACCCATGTATTATTTTGAATCCACAGGAATTGGAAGCTTTAAAAGAGTTGGCAAAATGCCAATTACCTGTCTATGCACAAGTTGTACCAACGAATCCAAAAACACCAATTCAAAACTTATTAGATGGAATGAAAGGATAGGAGGAGAGAAAAATGACAGTCACTGCACTTTTAGCGGCTTTATCTTATTTTATTTGTTATGGTGGTAACTGGCTGCTTGGTCAATGTATGATTGAAAGGCCAATTGTTGTCGGAGCAGTTACAGGATTACTTTTAGGTGATTTACCAACGGGATTAATTATGGGAGCATCATTGGAAGCTATTTTTATGGGATCGGTTAATATTGGTGGACAGATTTCTGCTGAACCAGCGGCTGCTACAGTTTTTGCTGTCACATTTGCAACAATGCAAACAGTTGATGCCAATGCAGCTTTAGCCATTGCAGTTCCAATTGGGATTTTGTCAGCTTTTGTTTCTATGTTTATCAATAATATTGCTTTTAACTGGTTTGTTCCTTTTATTGATAAGTATGCTAAAGATAATAATGATCGTGCCATTACTTTTATTAACTTTGGAGCATGGCTTTTAAGATTTACAATTTTCTCAGTTTTAATGTTTATTGGCGTTTATTTAGGACAAGGACCAGTTCAAACCTTTGTCAATAGTATTCCAGCAGTTGTGATGAATGGTTTAACAGTTGCAGGTAAATTTATGCCTGCTGTTGGATTTGCAATTTTAATGAAGATGTTATGGAGTAAGGAATTAGCAATCTATTATTTCTTGGGATTTATCTTGGTGACTTATATGGAATTACCATTAGTTGCTGTTTCAGCAATTGGAATCATTATTGTTTTGGCAGTTTCATCAAGAGATTTACAATTAATTAAAATGCAGCAAAATGCAGCAGTTGGACAAATTGCTGAAGACTATACAGATGATGTGGAGGATTTCTTATCATGAAAAATAAAGATGCACTAACAAAAGAAGATAAGAAGATGCTAAATAGTATCTTTCTAAGGTCATTTACTATTTTTGCAGGACGTTCTGGTGGACAGGTACGTCAGCATGCTGCTGGATTTATCTATTGTTTATTACCGGCTTTTAATCGTTACTATAAAAATGATCCTGAAGGGCGTCGTCAAGCGATGGTCAGACATACGATGTTTTATAACATTACTCAAAATTTAGGGACTTTTGCAATGGGTTTAGTTGCCGCAATGGAAAAGGAAAATAGTGAAGACCCAAACTTTGATGCGCATTCTATTGTTGCTATTAAAACAGCTTTAATGGGACCTATGTCAGGAATTGGTGATTCTATATTCTGGGGTGTTTTAAGAGTCATTGCTGCCGGTATTGGAATTAATCTGTCTCTACAAGGTTCAATATTAGGACCAATCTTATTTTTATTGGTTTATAATGTTCCTTCTATTATCTGTCGTTATTATATGACTTATGCTGGTTATACAGTTGGTTCTAATTTTATTTCTGAGATCAATCGTAGTGGCTTGATGAGTGTTTTAACCAAAGGGGCAAGTATCTTAGGATTGATTATGATTGGTGGGATGACTGCTTCAACTGTTACTTTTACATCTGTTTTAAGTTTTCCAGTGAGTGGTAGTGATCCGATTCTTTTGCAAACGTATTTAGATTCTATTTTTAAAGGTCTGGTCCCATTGTCATTAACACTAGGTTGTTTATTCTTATTAAAGAAAAGAGTGAATATCAATCTGATTATGTTTGGTGTTATGGGATTAGCGATTGTTTTGGCATTGTTTGGAATTGTATAGAAGGAGGAGCGATTATGCTTGTTTCAATGAAAGAGATGTTACATCATGCAGATAAGAACAATTATGCGATTATGGCTATTAATTGTTGTAATATGGAATGTGCAAAAGCGATTATTGGTGCTGCTGAAACAGAGTGTTCACCAGTCATTATTAATATTTCTCCACGTCAATGGAAATCACATGCATCATTGGATGCAACTGTACCAATGATAAATAATATGGCTCAAAAGTCTTCTGTTCCCATTGCTTTAAATTTAGATCATGGTCAAGAATATAACGATGTGGTAGAGGCAATTCAACATGGTTTTACCAATATTATGTTTGATGGTTCCGCATTACCTTATCAGGAGAACTTAGAAAGAACTGCACTGATCAGTGATTTGGCACATGCTTCAGGTTGTTCAATTGAAGCAGAATTAGGACATGTGGGTCAAGCTTCAGCTGGTGATGGAGTGAGCAATGATTTTTATACTCATGTTGATCAGGCTGTCGAATTTGTCAAACAGACACATGTTGATGCTTTGGCAGTTGCAATTGGAACTGCCCATGGGCAGTATCCGCAAGGTTATGTTCCACATTTAGATTTCCAAAGATTAAAAGAACTCAAAACTGCATTGCAGATGCCACTTGTTTTACATGGGGGTTCTGGAGCAGGTCAAAAAAATATTCAAAAAGCTGTCGCATTAGGGATTAATAAGATTAATGTTTGTACTGATGTTTTTGCGGTTGGAAGAGAGCGAATGAAGACTTCCCTTGAAGAGAATCCTCATATTGATTTGATGGATTTATGTCATGAAGCAGAAATGGCTATGAAAGAATATATTTGTTCATATATGCAAATGATTGGTTCGAGTCAGCGTTATTGTTATTGTACGTCAGTGAAGAAAGAATTTGATTAAGGAGGCATGTTATGAATTATAAAGAGAATCAATTGACTCAAGAAAGAATCTCAGTTTTAGGTGTTGGAACATGGTCAATGGGTGGAACAAATAAATTTGGTTTATCTTATGGCAATGTTGAAGAGCAAGCATCAATAGAAGCCATTCATACTTTGATTAAGAATGGTGTGAATTTAATTGATACAGCACCTGTCTATGGGGCCGATAGTGCTTCTGAAAAAGTCGTTGGGATAGCATTACAAGGTGGTTATCGTGAAAAGGTAAAGATTGTCACAAAGTTTGGAAATGTGAATGATCCGCAAACTGGTAAGCGTGTTATTAATAATAGTTATGACACAATTATGAAAGAATGTGAAGAGTCATTACAACGATTACAAACTGATTATATTGATTATTATTTGATGCATTATCCTGATCCAAATGTCCCAATTGAAGAAACGATGAGAGCTTTAAATGAATTAAAATTAGCTGGTAAAATTCTTCATATTGGATTAAGTAATCCGACGCAAGAACTTATTTTAGAAGCTGAACAATATGGTCAAATAGAAGCTATCCAGTTACCTTATTCAATGGTCAATAGACAACAAGAGGAACTTTTCAAATGGTGTCATAATAGAGGATATTTTACAATGTCTTATGGCTCATTGGGAGCAGGTATTTTATCTGGTGCTTATCGTGAATTGCCACATTTTGATGAGAAGGATATTCGGTATACATTTTATCCTTTCTTTAAAGACCCTATGTTTTCTGACATTCAATGTCTTTTAAAAGAGATGGATAAAATTGCTCACATTCATCATGTTCCGGTTTCTCATATTGCATTAAATTGGGTGACTCAAAAAGACTTTATCTCTGCATCTTTAGTTGGTGTTGCAAATCAAGATCAGGCTCAAGAAAACAGTCAGGCTTTTGCTTTTTCTTTGACAGATGAAGAAATGTTATTCTTAGATCATGCTATAGAGAAATATTTATAGATGCATGCTATTTTACCAAAAGTATGTGGCTATCTGGGTATCATTTTGGTAAGCTATGCCCTAAAAAGAAAAGGAATTGTGAATCAGCAGGCATATTCTATCTTTTCATCTCTTATGCTGAAATTGACTCTTCCCTGTGCTATTATCATCAATATGAATAATCAACAGATAGCCTTCTCTTTATTATTTATTATTCTCTTAGGTCTTTCTTATAATGCTGTGTCATTAATGATTGGGTATTGGAGTGGCAAAAAGAATCAGCAAAGCCTCATGCAGATGATAAATGTATCTGGTTATAATATTGGTTGCTTTGCTATGCCTTTTGTCAGTGGTTTCTTTGATGCAACAGGTTTCATTGTGACAAGCTTATTTGATATTGGAAATTCAATCATGTGTTTAGGTGTTAATTATGGGATTGCATCAGCAATTAAGGATAAACACCAACATTTTGACTTTCAATCAATGTTTATAAAGGTGTTTCATTCTATTCCTGTTTGGACATATTTTATCATGTTGATATTGAGTTTTATGTCTATCAAACTTCCTTCCTTTTTTCCTCCCTTCTTAGAAACGATTGGCAATGCAAATCCTTTTATCGCAATGGCTGTTATCGGCTTTTCGTTACAGATAACATTCAAGAAAGAATATCTTGTAGACATTTTTAAGATAGTCAGTTTGCGTCTATTCATTTCTATTTGTTTAGCTATCTTTACATATCTTTTACCAATTGATAATTCATTAAAGCGTCCTTTAATTATTCTCTGTTTTTCGCCCATTGGAGCAGCAGCTGTGGTCTTTACAGAGTTATTAGGTCTTGATTATGAAAAAGCAGCATGCATAAATTCTATCTATGTCATTATTTCAATCATTATGATGTGTTTATGTATAAGTTTCATATAAAAATGGTCCCGTCTAAAAGACGAGACCATTTTAGTCATCTAAACATTCATAAAATGATTTTAAATGTTCACAAGATTGATTAAACTCTTTGAATTCTTCATCAGTCATATCTAACTCTACAATTTCTTTAGCACCAGTTCGATCTATAATTGTTGGAACACTGATATAAAGATCATCATGCCCATATTCACCTTGCAATAAAGTAGAAACAGGCAGTATTCTGTTCTCATTATGCAGGATTGTTTTGACAATACCGACTGTACTTGATGCAATACCATAACAAGTATTACCCTTACGATTAAAGATTTCCCAACCTGCTTTGATAGTCTCGGCTTTCATCTCATCATAAGGATCTTTTCCAATACGTGCTTCATTATCCCTAACAACACTGTAAATATCCTTGCCACCAATACGTACAGTTGACCAAGGAATCATTTCACTGTCACCATGTTCACCGATGACAAGAGCATGGACACTGCGAGGATCAACATCAATTTTTTGAGCAATAAAATATTTTAAACGTGCTGTATCTAATGTTGTTCCAGAACCAATAACTTGTCTGGCTGGTAAACCTGAAATCTTATATGCATAATAAGTCATCACATCGACAGGATTAGAGACAACAATTAAATGTCCATCAAAACCACTTTTCATGATTTCGGTCACAATTGTTTTCATAACCTTTTTTGTTGGTTCTAACATTTTCAAACGATCATTTCCAGCATTATGAACAGGAACGCTTGCTGTAATGATAACAATACTTGCATCACAACAATCATCATAAGTTCCAACTTTAACTGCTGTATTGCGATTCATGTATTCCATACTTTGAGATAAGTCTAAAACTTCTCCAAAAGCTTTTTCCTGATTTAAATCAATTAATGCGATTTCATCACAAAGTCCCTGGTTAATTAAACAAAAAGCTGTACTGACACCAACATTCCCAGCTCCAATAATAACAACTTTACTTTTTAGTATATTCATATAATTCTCCTTTTTAACAGATGACATCATTATATCATTTCAAAATATTTTGAGCCACTTTAACAATAAAAATACATCACTTTTAAGAGTGATGTACAAATATGTATATTTTCTATATTAATAGCATTTTTTACAAGCTGTAAATACACGACTTTGCGCTTCACTTAATGAGACTTGACTAGGATTTTTCATATTACTGCAGTTAGCATTCGAATGATACTTTTTACCAGTTTTAGGAATGTAAACCATGGCACTATTTGTATGATGACTTTGATTTGAAGATGATGTTGATGAGCTTTTGTTTGATTGTGAAGATGAACGTTGACTTGCTGTTTGTGCAGCATTTTTCTTCGCTTGTTCGCTTTTCTTTTTTTCATCAGACTTTTTTTGTTCTTCAGCTTTCTTTGCATTCTCTTGTTGTTTAATTTCTTCAGCTTGTTTTTTCTCTGCCTCTTGTTTTTCCTTGGCTTTAGCCATTGCTAATGCTTGTTGATTGACAACTTGAATAGTTACTGAATTACTCTTAACATCATCTTTTTTATATTGAAGTGTTACAAGACCTTCTTTTTCTAACGATTTTAAGATTAATTTCCCATCTTTAATTTCTTCTATTTTGATGATATCTGCATCACTGCATTCAAAATCATCTTCAGACAGAAGTCCATCGTCAGGGTGAACAGTTAATGCCACTTGTTGACTTTGATGAATATCCATTGTGATATTCTCTTCATTAATAATAATTTCATCTGCCATTGGTTTCCCAAACACAATACCTATGATGATAAGACCTATAAATCCAAATCCCATATACTTTAAAATTTTTAAAACTTTTCCCTTCATATTTAATCCTCCCTTAAAATGCTATATACATTTTATCTTGTTTTTTGTAGAAAATGTATAATATCAAGAAATTACTTCATTAAAGTTAATATTCATGTCATAATAGTAGAGGATAATAACTCAATGTTGAAAAGTGGGAGGAAAATTATGAAACGTATTCAAATTAATCATAATATAGTTGATCAGGATATTTTAAAAGAGATCAAGAGATATATGGTTGCACCTTGGCAACAATACATGTTGTCAATAACAGGACTTGTTGCTATTGTAGCATCTATTTTTAATTTTATGAACAATCAGTATCCAATGGGAATCTTATTGATTGTATTGTGTGTTGTGTGTTTTCTTGAAATTTTTTGGTTAAATAAAAAGAAATATAAAGATATTTTAAATACAATGAAAAAGGAAACTGAAAAAGAAGAAAATATTTATACAATGATTTTTGGTAATGATGCATTGACTATTCGTAACTGTGACATGGCAACTGATAACAAAATGCCATATGAGAATATGAAAAAAATTGTAGAAACGGAAAATACATATACTTTCTTTGGAAAAAAGAATCAATTTGCCATTATTAGAAAAGATTCTTTAAAGATAAAACCGAGTGAATTATTTGATTTCTTAAAAACAAAGGAAACAAAAATTTCAAAATGGCCAAATGTATAAGAAAGAACATCTATTGGATAATTTCCATAGATGTTCTTTTATTCTATAATAGGGTAGTGATATTCATCTAAAAGTTCATTCATTTTCATAAGATTATAATTTAGGAATTTTTTGGAGTGATTTCTGGAAAGAAAGGAATTTAATTTTGATTAAGCATATTTAATAATTCAATTGTTGTCATATTATCACCTGAATTTATGTTATTACTTTCAATGAAATGATAATAAAAAACAAGAATATAATCAAAAAGGCAAAATACCCTTACCCCATAATGACTATTTTATGAGGTTTAGTTCTGTAGTGCTTTTCTAGTATTGAACAGTATTCGTGTTCTCATTTTTCTACTTTTAGTAGTGAGATAGTATTTATTCTTTATAATCCCTTGTGTCTGTAATTTTGATAGTGTCCTTGTCATTTTTCGTATGTTTTTTGGTCTTCTCTTTCTTTAAAGAGTTGTCTTCTGTTATTCTTATTGATAAATCCATTAATAATATATTCTCCCTTGGCTATGATTTGAAATAATCTTAATGTCTCCTTATTAAGAATATTGGTGGTACAACAAGATTCAGTCATTGACTTCTTTTCGATTTGATATGTTTACCAACTCTTTCAATGATAAATCATCTTAATTGATTTCAGACAATGTTTTTCCATGTCTTTTAATGTTGTATTTACTGACTTCTATATACTTATATAGGTTGGCAATACTTTTTCTCGTTGGCACTCATTTTTTTGTTTTTATAAGTTCTCCATCTTCTACTTCCCTTTTTTTATAAGATTTTAAAATCTTTTGGATTGCTGATAATGGTTCTAAAGAGAGAACTCCTGTCTTCAATTAGAAGAGGGTTGATAAACAAAAATTAAATATTTGCACAAATATTATTTATAGTGAACCAATAATTACAGTGATATTATAGTAATCTATTAGTCAACTGTGTAATTATTTATATATTTTTTATGAATGAAATCTATATTAAAATTTTATTTGATATATGTTGAGTTAATAATTCTAAAGGGTTAAAATTATAAAGAGGAGATGGTTTTTTTGTCAAATGAAATTTCATCAGAAAAACGTTCTAAAATTATGTCTCATATAAAAGGAAAAGAGACTTCTATTGAGATTAAAGTTAGGAAGTATTTGTATCTGCATGGTTTTAGATATAGAAAAAATGATAAAAGTTTACCCGGTACCCCAGATATAGTTATCACTAAATATAGAGCAGCAATATTTGTAAATGGTTGTTTTTGGCATCATCATTACAATTGCAAATATGCAACCTTGCCAAAAACAAGAAAAGATTATTGGATTCCTAAAATACAAAGAAATGTTGATAATGATATTAAAAATTATCATCAATTGGAAGAATTAGATTATAGAGTTATTGTGGTGTGGGAATGCGAGATTAATGAAGTTTTTGAATATAGAATGCAACAATTAATTGAGGAAATTAAAAATCCTGATTATAAATAGAATCATTAACTTATTCATTTATTATTTTTAGAATATAATCATTATTCATAAAAAAACATTGTTTTGTTATTATAATACCATCTGGTAATAAATCACCATCCCTCTCAATATTACCATCACCTATAGTTTCATTATTTAATAATTTATAAACTGATTTTTGTGTATGAGGTCTTACATGTAATATTAAATTATCACCTTTTTTTGGTAGATTGTTTGTTACAATTGTTTTTCCTGTTTTTTGCTTTTTGATTTCTAAATGGAGACCATTGGTTAAAATATCTTGTGTTTTTCTCCATGCATTAAAAACATGACTTTCTAAATCTTTTTCTGGCATATTCCACAACATTACTTTTCTAAATTTGTATTGTTTGCAAGTATCATCGATTTCATCAAAGATACAGAATAAGAATTTTTTGCTTAAAAATAGATTTCTCAATGTAGATGTTTCCCAATCTTCATCTATTAATTCTTTAGTCTTAAAAGCAGGGAATGACATTGACTCACGAATTATACCTTTTTTGTTTATTCGAATTGTTTTAACTACAATATCTGCTTTTTCGAATTCATCAAGTTTATTTGCATCTACAGATATATTCATCATCTTAGATATGTAGACTCTTAAATAATTTTTTGAATTTCTATTCACATTAAATCCAACACTATTATCAATCTGATTTAATGTTAGTCCTTCGTAATGTGAGAATGTATTCTCTATAATATCCTTAAAAGTATTGTGATAAAGAATTGAGATATCTTTAATAAAGCTTTCTCTGTTTTGATTTTTGTTAAATATTTGATTTCGTAATAACTGTGTCATATATGAGTTTTTTAAGCAAAAAGCTCTTTTCATTGCCTTGATACTATTAAAAGGTTGGGGAACTTTATATTCTGAATTAGCACCTTTAGGGCATGCTCCAAGGTAGAAAGTATCACTTTCGGAAATAAGGTGTGCATTTCCTGATTTGATTTTACTTATTATTGTCTCATAATCGTTTAAGATAATTAACTGATCTTCTTTACTGAGTTGAGAAAACTGATATAGAAAAACTTTTGATATAATATAGTCATATTTATATTTGTCTTTTTCATGTTCATAAAACATCATTAGTATTTTTTCTATCTTTTGGTAGCAATGACTTTCTGTGAAATGAATATTATAATCCTTTTCATAATTAATATCAGTTAAAACTAAGCGTTCTTTGGCGGAAACTTTTTTATTATTATTTACCCATTTATATGGTGTTACTTTTAATTCAACACCTAGATTTGGGAAATCAGCTTCTTGCTTATTATTGACATCATATCCAAAATATCCTTCTTCAATTATTTGACCAAGGTTTCCTTTATTTTTGTGATTTTGAATTCGATTACTTTTATCTAGGTCGCCTATTTTCTTGCCTACAGCACCATATGCTTTTTCCATTAATTGTTCAATTGTTTCATATGTGATATTTTGCATAAAAATTTTCTCCTCCTGCTTATTGATCTTTTTGTGTGAAAATGTTATACTAAGAAATATTCATGAAAATAAATACTAAAATTCTTGATACAGAATAGTTTTATTTGTATAATTATAACATGTTTTGAAAGGAATTGGTATAGATGGAGAAGACAGTAGTTGAGCTATTTGCAGGTGTTGGTGGCTTTAGAGTTGGATTGAATCATATAACTGGGTTTGACGAAAATGGAAGAGCAATAGAAAATGGTGAATGGAACTTTGTGTGGGCTAATCAATGGGAACCATCTACAAAAGTTCAACATGCATTTGATTGTTACTGCAAACGTTTTGGAAATGAGAATCATTCAAATGTGGATATCTCACTAGTAAATAAGTCAGATATACCCAATCATACGTTACTGGTTGGAGGATTTCCTTGTCAAGATTATTCTGTGGCAAGAACATTGTCAGGTGAAAAAGGAATTGAAGGAAAAAAAGGGGTTCTTTTTTGGGAAATTGCAAAAATTCTAGAAGTAAAACAGCCACCTTTTGTTTTATTAGAAAATGTTGATAGATTATTAAAGTCTCCATCAACAAAACGTGGAAGAGATTTTGGAATAATGCTAAGGACTTTTCATGATTATGGATATAATGTAGAGTGGCGCGTAATTAATGCAGCAGACTATGGGTTTGCTCAAAGAAGACGTAGAGTATATATATTTGCTTGGCAAAGAACAACAAGGTATAATAATGTAATTACAGAATCTGTATTAGAAGACATTGTTTTATCAGAAGGGATATTTGCTAAAGCTTTTCCTATTGATATAGAAGCAATTGAAAGAAACAAGAAAAGAGAATATTGTATTGGACGTAAAAATTATAAAGATAGGGTTATAATGACAAAAAAGTTTCATGAAACTTTTGAAAATGCTGGTGTAATGATAGAAGGGGATGTTTGGACAAAAAAGGTGCAATCTCTACTGATACAATTTACACCATTAAGAGATATTTTAGACAAGCAAAGCAATCTAGAAAAATATGTTTTAACAGAGAAACAAATTAATCAATTTAAAGACCTTCGTGATTCTAAAAAGAAAAAGAGAACAAGGCCTGATGGATCAACATATACATATTCTGAAGGAGCTATGTCACCTTATGATAGTCTTGATTTACCTGGACGAACAATGTTGACAAGTGAAGCTAGTATAAATAGAAGTACACACATAATTTTTGATGAAAATTTTCAGAAATTAAGATTTATTACTCCAATAGAGGCAGAGAGAATGCAGAACTTCCCAGATGACTGGACAAAAACTGATATGCCTGAGAAAAGACGTTATTTTATGATGGGTAATGCATTAGTCACAGGGATAATAGCACAATTAGAATATTTTATTTCTAATATTGTTAATGATGAATAATTACAATTTGTTTGTAATTGTTTGTCTTTTTTTTATATATATTATAAAATAAACAGTATGAAGGGGTGGAAATATGAATATTTTTGGTTATTTAGCTAAAATTGGAGAATGTATTGATAGACTTGAAAAGAGTTATTATGAGCACTATGACAAAAAAATATTAATTGCTTTTAGAGGTGAATCAAGAAATTTTGAAAATACAAAGTTAATGCCTTCTATGTTTAGAGAAAGCGAGTATATTTATAAAGAAAATTATTTGTTTGATCTTTTTTGCGATTTGGGTTTAATAAAGGATAATGATAAATGGATTGATAAAGCCACAGATACACAACATTATGCTGCACTAAGCAGAATGTTAGATATAACATTTGATTGCTTGGTCGCATTATATTTTACATGTAAATATGATGAGAATTCGTTGAATAAGGATGGATATCTTTATGTTTTTGGTTTTCCAGAATATCAGTCACCACATTCAGGGTTTATAGAACAGTTATATGAAAATGTTTTAAATGTTAATGAAAATATTATGTTTCAAAAGAATTTTCTCGTATTCTCAGAAAGTTATGCAAATGAAAGAATAAAAGCACAAAAAGGAGGATTTATATTTTTCCCTAGTCAGGTATTTACGCCATTAGATGAAGTATATTATAAATATGTAAAAATTAATGCGTCTGATAAAGAGAGGATAGTAGATGATTTAGATAAAATATTTAAAATAAATGAGGCAATTCTTTTTCCAGAAAAAGATAAGATTGCAATATATGCTCGAAAAAAATTTATTGAAAACGAGTATCAAATTAAACAATTTAGTGTTCAAGATGAAATGGAAAATAGAATTCAACAAGTTAAATATGAAATGACAATGAGTACTCATTTGAGTTCAATAAATAAACTACGACGTATTAGAAAAGATAAAGATGAGCTAATACAATATATAATGAAACAATATAATTTGACAGATGTGGATAGAATGAAGTTGTTAAAAGAATTGGATTATAAATTTAAATTACTTAATGGATATTTTGGAGGAAGATAAGATGGATGAGTTAAATTATGCAATAGACATGCTAGTGGAAAGACAAGGATTATTATCTGATTATGGTTCTATAAATCTTTCATCCCTAAATGATAATAATACTTTATATGAGTTTGAAGCTATAAATGATATGTCAGATATTGAACGATATTTGATATATAATGCCAGTAAAAAGCAAGATATTGAAGACTATTTAAAATTCGAACGTGACCTTAATGATAAAAATTCTGCTCTGGATATGTTTTTTATTCCAGTTATAATTTTTAATAATTGGGATGATGAAATGAATTTCTATCAATCTATTTTTGATAATCTTAAAACTGCAAAGGAGCGAAGAAGATTAAAGGATATATTTGCTTCAAAAATCTCTATATATATGGAATTGAATCAAAAAATAAGTTTAAATATAGATGATGAAACAAATTATGTAGAATATTTAGATGGAAAGAATTCGTATACCTCAGATGTAAAAGGATACATATATAATATTTCATTTTTTGAATTAAAAAAACTATTTAATGTTACTGGTAATGATTTGTTTAAAAAAAATATTAGGAAGGGTAACAAAGGAGATAAAACTATTGGTGATATAAAAAAGGAATTTAAAAAATATTTGTGTGTCCACGTATATAATGCTTTGTGTAATGAGATTGATAGAATGCAGTTAGAGGAACTTCTTGGTATTAGTAGGGATATTTTAGTTAAAAATTCTCCCAATAAGTTTTGGTTTTGTCATAATGGTATAACTATTTTTTCATATGATCAAGAAGAATTTGAAAGAGTAGGTAAGAAGATTGTTTTGAATCCTAAAAATGTTAGTGTCATCAATGGAGCGCAAACTATAACTGGGTTTTATAATAGCATTAAGGAATTAAAGTTAGAACTTTTAAGTATATTTCAAGACTTTGATAATATTAACATAGATATTGATAAATCTTTGGAAGATGCATCAAAATCGATATTTGTAAAATCGATAATTATTCATGGGAATGAGCATTATGTTCAGCCTATCACTTGTGGATTGAATACTCAGGTTCCTATATTACCAGAACATATCATTGCAGATTCAGATGAAGCAAAAAGACTAAATAAAATTCTAAAAAAAGGGAAAATAGAGATTGTACCTGAAGGGTATAATTCTGTGTTTGATCAAGGATATAGTGCACTGGATTTTGCAAAAAAATACTTATTATGTACTATGAAACCAGGTAGAAGTAAGAATTTGAGAAAAAATGACTTGAAATCTATTATAGAGCAAGCTGCAGAGAGATTTAATGGGAAAAGTGAAGAATTACTTAAAGAATTTCGTACTATAGGAGAAATAGATAAATGGTGGAAAACTTATAAAAAAGAGCGGGAAGAACTATATTTAAGTGAAGAAGATATAGTGTTCTGTAAATATGGAAAAAACTACTTTACATCTTATGTATTAGATAACGACTATTCTAGTGAAGATTATTTTTTAGCCTTTGATGAGTTTGTAAAATCCATGAAGAGAGTTTCACACAATGAAATTACATTAAATGATTTTAAAAAAGATGATTTATTTAAAAGTTATTTAGATAACAAAGATTTAATGAAAAAAACATATGAAAATGATAAAGTATCAAAATTTGATTGTAATCAACTGTTGACTTATCTGCAAAAGAATATTAAGTCTAGATACTCTATTTCAGTGGTAATATCAAATTATTTATCAAAATATAATATACCAATAGAAAATTTCAGAGTCATTAATAGAATATCAGGAAAATGTTGTGAAGCCTATCCTTTTCCAGGGTCAACATTTTCTGAAATATATCAGATGAATAGTGAATATGAAAATGAATACATTATTTTTAATGATTCCAAATTCAGATAATTTTTGGGAAAGAAATTTCCTTTATTTGTGTTAGATAATGAAGTGAAAGAGGATAATGGAAAAGAAATTGTGCAGGTTCACTTTATAGAAAAATTTACGTTTAAAAAGTATATTGAAGATGGAAGAAATGTGTTTGAGAAGACAATAGAGGCATTTCAAGAGGGTGATGAAACATTATTTCCTAAAGTAAGTCAAAAATTAAATTTCCATGTTCGTCCTAAAGCAATAAATGCAAGTGACACATTTGAGTTTTCTAATGGAAATAATATAACAAAAAGAACATTTTGGGCGAATAAAGATTTAATAAATGAACTTATTGCAAGTTATATTAATGAAGAAAATATATGAAAATATTAGTTCACATTTTAAATACAGGCTATTGAATATGACAACAGTAAATATTATTTAAATATCATATCATGTAATTTATAATATAGTTTATAAATGTTCCTTTAGTATGAGATGAACAATACTTATTTGTTATAGCAAATATATTTAATATGTTTATTTATTGGTTGTTTTTATGAATTTTTACATAAGGAAGTTTGGAATAAAATACTTTTTAATATTTGAGTTCATATTTACAAATATCCAAAATATTGGTGTGGATATGTTGTAGCTTACTATCAATGGATTTCACAAAAAAGTTTTAAGAAAATCTTTGATGTTGTTTCTGCCAGAGAAATAGTTGATATGTATTATTCATTGCATAAAGCAGTTATTCAAAAATTTTTGGATATTATGTCTTACATCTTTGATAAATATCATCAGCCAACGCATTTGCAGCAGATTAGAAAAGCACAAGTATTGTCACAGTTAAAACTTGCTTTGAAATCTGGAGTATCTTTAAATGTAATTCTAGTTTATGAACAAAGAGAAAAGGTTATTAACAACGCAAGTGTAGTGAATATTAAAAAATTAACCAATGCGTTACATTGCTATATTGCAGACTTGATAGAAGAACTACCATATGGACAATGAAGAGTTGGATTATAAAAACAAAGAAAGACAAGAAGTGATAGAAGATATTACAAAAATACAATGTGATGCCAGGTATTGTTATAGTAATTGCTATATATGAGACTTTTGTTATAAAAAAATATAAGATAAAAAATAAGGTGCATATGATTAGCACCTTTTTCATATAGATGATAGAATAGAAATGTAAAATAAATAGGAGGAATAAAAATATGAAATTGTACAAATGTATGCATTGTGGAAATGTAGTTGAAAAAGTATTAGATAAAGGAGTACCAGTTGTTTGTTGTGGTGAACCGATGGTAGAATTAGTTGCCAATACAACTGATGCAGCAACTGAAAAACATGTTCCTGTATTATCAATTGAAGGCGATGTTTTAACAGCTAAAGTTGGAGAAGTGGCTCATCCAATGACAGAAGAACATTTGATCACTGCAATCTTTGCAGTAGTTGGAAATAAAGTTTTACGTGCTGATTTAACAGCTGATGATGAACCAGTTGCAACTTTTGCATTAGGTGGTTATAAAGGAACTGTTGAAGTTTATGAATATTGTAATTTACATGGATTATGGAAAGCAGAAATTGAAGCTTAATTCATAAATTAAGGGGCAGATACAAATCTGTCCTTTTTATATGCAATAAAAAATTTATAAGTATTGTTATAGTATTCATTTCTTTTGCAAGTTTTCATTTTAAATAAAATATTCCTCATCATGTAAAATTTAAGTAACAGGTATTTTGTTATATTCTCTAATGGTTTTAAGAATAATGTCATGTATTTATTATATTTATGTTTCATGATTACCTTCTTTTGATTTAAATTATTATGATAATTCCTACAATAGCATCCTTTATTTTACAAAAATACTCTGAAGACTTTTATTAATAATAAATTGATTTCAATATTTTTATAGCAATTCTTGTAATATGATATGAGTATAGAAAGGTGGTAAGAATAGTTTTTATAAGAATACTGAACATTATTTAAATGCCTGTTATAAGGTACTTATGAATTTTCAAGATAAAAAAATTCAAAAATCTCTTCAAAGTATTCAAAAAGAACTACTGCAAGTTGAACAAAAACTTTTATGGAAAGATTATTGCGGATGCTTTTAATTGAAGTTATGATAGGAAATACTGATGAAAAAGAATTTGATAAGAAAATCTATAATTTGTTATAAAAGACTATTTCTAGTCTCAAAGAACTCAAAAAGATGGAGAAAACTAGGAATTAGAAATATCTGTTTTAGAAATAAAATTTCATAATCATATATTTAATAATGAAAAGTTAAGAATTCTTGATGGTGCTGGTTATGGTATATGGAAAGATATGCATTATCTGCTAGATATGTATTATGATAATGAACCAGAAGATTTTGAAGCGATTTTAGCAAGTCAAGGTATGGATTTTGAAGAATTTTGTGATGATGAAGAATTTGATATAGATGTATTCAATGAAATGATTTTAGAAGATTATTATGTTATAAGAATTACCTATGAAAATAATTTTGAAGATGATTTTGATGAATACTAACTATCATGAAAAGAAACCCATTATTTAAAATAGTGGGTTTTAGTCTTACTGTTCTTCCATAAAATCAATAATTTCATATTTAGATGGAGAGTTATCTAAATGATGAAAAGGAATATTTTGATAGAATTGTGATATATGATGATGATAGCGATCAAAGAGAGTTAAGAGATAGCCAAGATAAAGTTGTGGATCATGAGGCTCTTTTTTTATATTCTGCTGATAGAAATAATCACATTGTGTTTCTTGTCCTAATTGTTCATAACATTCTGCTTCAATGCTTAAAATTAAACTTAATATATGATGATTATTAGAGAAGTTAATCATTTCTTTTATATCTGAAATAATAGTAAGAAGTTCTTTCGTCTGATGGATATGATTTAAATCCTCATCTACTTCAATTAGCCAGTCCTCAAATAGATATTGAGCTTTTTCATTATTAAAAATATCTTGATAATCATGATAATGAAATGTTTGGATATGATTTTTGATATGTAACCAGAAACTTTGATGACAGTATAAAAGTGTTTCATGAGAACTCATGTTAATAGCGTGAAATGTATCTGTTAATTTTGTTGTTAAATCAATGTGTGGAATGTTTTGATTATTGTTTATAAGGCTATAAAGCTGATTTTTGTAGTCTTGGATATATGAATCCTTTTCGTTATTATTATGGAGTACCATTTCATAATAAACATCATTTATTTTTTCTAATGCTTGTTTATTGGCACCTAAAGCATAGTAAATCTCCGCAACGTATTCTGGATTGTGTGTTAGAATCTGTTGCTTAATGGTTAGAAATGTTTGTTCTTTATTCAGTTTTTTCATAGTTATATTCTCCTTCATGCAATAAAGATATTCGCAAAGGCCTTTGTTAATTCTATTATATAAAGCGCTTACATAAATCTCAAGGATATAGCCAGTATTTGTTTGATTTGCAAGGATAATGTCTAATATTTATAGTCACAATTTATAAAATAATGTCAAGAATTGCGAAGTATGTCTAACCTTGTCTGGATTTCTATTGCATATGAATAGTCAGATAATATGAAACATGATAATATAAAGAAAAGAATATCTCTATTATGAATGGGAAGAATTTGATTTAAGTATAAAATATGATGTAGTTTATATTAGTCATACTGAAAAGGAGAAACATATGAAAAGTTTAAAAGCAATGATTACAGGTCTTTTTTTAGTAGGGTGTACATCTTCTGTTACATATGAAACAATTTCAGCAAAAGATGCTAAAGAAATGATGGGAACACAAGATGTTGTTATTTTGGATGTAAGAGAAGAAAGTGAATATCAGCAAGGTCATATCAGAGAGGCTCAATTAATACCTTTATCACAGATTCAAGAAAACAATCAGGAACTTCCTGATAAAGATCAAACTGTATTGGTTTATTGTCGAAGTGGGAGTCGTAGTGCAAAAGCAGCACAAAAATTAGTTAAACTAGGCTATACACATGTATATGATTTTGGTGGAATTAACGATTGGCCATATGAAATAGAAAAATAAGAATAAAAATGTAATAAATACCCATAATGAAATGGGAGATGATAAAAATGCATTTTTATAAAAACAAAAATGATAACTTTTTTCTACAATTTGATGAAGAAGTTCAAGATAGTGAAGAATTACTTCATGTTCTTGTAGAAAAACATGAAGGCGATGAAACAAAACACCAACCAATTATCACAAAAGAAAAACAACAAGTGAAAGTAAAAGTTGGTGATGTCATGCATCCAATGACACAAGAACATCATATCTCTATGATTTTCTTAAAAACCAAACAAGGTGGACAATACAAAATGTTGTCATATTTAGATACACCTATTGTTACATTTGAACTGTCAGAAGATGATGAAGCATTAGAAGTCTATGGATATTGTAATCTTCATGGTTTATGGAAAGAAGTTGCTTAGAACATACTTTTACTTGTATGTTCTTTTTAATATGTTAAAATATGGAAGAGGAGGAATTAAGAATGAAAAAATTAAACATACAAGAGTTTGATGAAGTCTATGCATTGTTTGAAAAGGCATTTATACCAGCTGAATTAAGACCATATGAAAAAATGCTTCCTTTATTAGAAAAAGGTGAGTTTGATGTTTATGGTTATTATCAAAATAACAAATTAACTGGAGCATTGCTTATTTGGGAATTTGATGATTTTGTATATTTGGAAAACTTTGCTGTGGATGAATCTGTACGTGGACAAGGTATTGGAAGTATTCTTTTAGATGAAATGAAAACTTTATTTCCTCATAAACTTCTTATATTGGAAGTGGAAGAACCAACAGATGATATCTCAAAACGTCGCATTGGTTTCTATGAAAGAAATGGTTATGTTTTAAATCCTTTTCATTATATTCAGCCTACATTAAGGTCAAATGCAACAGAAGTGAATCTGATGTTGATGAGTTATCCGGAATCCATCAATGTTTATTCATTTGACCAAATAAAAAAACAAATATTTAGAGTTGTTTATCAACAAATGGTATAAGGAGTATTATGAAAGCATTAGAAGAAAAAATATTAAAAGAAGGTATTGTTAAAGAAGGAAATGTCTTGAAAGTAGATAGTTTTTTAAATCATCAAATAGATGTTTCTTTTCTAGAAAAAATGGGAGAAGAATTTAAAGAATTATTTAAAGATAAAAAAATCACAAAAATATTAACAATTGAAGCAAGTGGTATTGGTGTTGCTGTTATGGCATCAAGACATTTTGGTTATGTTCCTGTTGTTTTTGCAAAGAAAGCAAAAACATCAAATATATCAGATGAACTTTATCATACCCGTATAGATTCTTATACACATCAAAAAACAAACGATGTTGTTGTTTCAAAGCAATATTTAAATCAAGATGATCATGTTTTAATTATTGATGATTTCTTAGCGAATGGATGTGCTATTTTTGGTTTGATTGATTTGGTTCAACAAGCTGGTGGTGTTGTTGAAGGTGTTGGAATTGTGATTGAAAAAGGGTATCAAGAGGGTGGCCATAAAATAAGAGAAGCTGGATATCATTTAGAATCATTGGCAATCATTGAAAGTATGAATGACCAAACAAGTGAAATCACTTTTAGAAAGTAAAGAGGGATAAAATGTATTGTCCAAATTGTGGGAAAGAAATTAAAGAGGGTAGTCAATTTTGTAGTTTTTGTGGTAGTAAAATAGTTTTGCCAAGAAATCATTGTCCTAATTGTGGTGCAGAGATTGAAGGAAATATGGAGACATGTTTAACTTGTGGCTACCATATCATACCTGAAAGAAATAAACCGATAGTTTATAAATCAAAAGTTGTAGCAATTTTATTAGGCATCATTTTAGGTGGCTTAGGTGTTCATAATTTTTATTTAGGTTACTCATCTAAAGGATTTATACAAATAGTTTTATTCTTTATGGGAATTTTGACCTTTGGTCTTACAACATTTGTTTCTGTTGTTTGGGGTATTATTGATGCACTTTTGATATTAACAGGTTCAATTGAGAGAGACGGTGACGACAATCTCTTACAATAAAAGAAGTTTATGAATCTATATCCTATAGAATGGACACGAAATAAAAAAGCGTGTCATCTATAGGGTATTTTTGTATACTTAAAGAAAAGATGTGTTAAAAATGGGAAGAAATTATTTTACTGATGAACAAATAGATGAATTCAAAAAATAAGTATATGACTTCTTTTATTGATTAAATATGAAATCTATTGATAAAGAGATGAGAATATTGTATTCTTATGTATAACATATGTGATTGAAAAGGGGAGAATTTATGAGTAAAGTTGTTAAATTTGGTGGATCTTCTTTAGCAGATGCCAAGCAATTTAAAAAAGTATATCAAATTATTAAAGAAGATAAGGAAAGAAAATTTGTTGTACCAAGTGCACCAGGAAAAAGATTTAAAGAAGATACAAAAGTGACTGATTTATTATATAAGGCTTATCGTGCTCAAAACAAATCTGAATTCAATGCAACATTTGAAGAAATCAAAGAAAGATATCAAGATATTATTGATGGGTTAAAATTAAATATCTCTTTAGATGAAGATTTTGAAATCATGAAAAAAGCATTTGAAGATCAAATTGGTGAAGATTATGCAGCTAGCCGTGGAGAATATTTAAATGGGAAAGTTCTAGCTCATTATCTTGAATTTCAGTTTATAGATCCTAAAGATGTTATTTTTATTGATGAACATGGGAATTATGATATTGAAAAGACAGATCCTATTTTATCTGCTGCCTTAGCCAATGTTGAAAATGCAGTTATACCTGGATTCTATGGGTCATTAAATGATGGTTCGGGGATTATTAAAGCATTCTCACGTGGTGGTTCTGATGTTACTGGTTCAATTGTTGCTAAAAATGGAAAAGTAGATTTATACGAAAACTGGACTGATGTCTCTGGCTTTTTAATTGCTGATCCACGTATTGTGAAGGAGCCTGATGTGATTGAAACAATTACGTATAAAGAGTTAAGAGAATTATCTTATATGGGAGCTTCTGTTCTTCATGAAAATTCTGTTTTCCCAGTACGTAGTGAAGGGATCCCTATTAATATAAAAAATACAAATCATCCCGAAGATCCAGGAACTTTAATTGTTGAAAGCACATGTCATAAACCTGCCCATGTTATTACTGGGATTGCAGGAACAAAAGGTTTTGCAACTGTTATGATTGAAAAAGATATGATGAACTCTGAGATTGGATTTGGGCGTAAAGTATTAGAAGTTTTTGAAGCACATGATTTGTCTTTTGAACATATGCCTTCTGGTATTGATACAATGACAATTATTGTGAATACTGATGAATTTATTGATAAAGAACAAGATGTTTTGGCAGGACTCCATCGTGCAGTTCAACCAGATTCGATTGAACTTGAATCAGATTTGGCATTAATTGCTGTCGTTGGTCGTGGTATGAAAGCAAGTCGAGGAACAGCTGCGAGAGTGTTCAATGCCCTTGCTAAAGAAAATATTAACATCAAGATGATTGATCAGGGATCAAGTGAGTTAAATATTATTATTGGTGTTAGAAATTGTTATTTTGAACCAGCTATTAAAGCAATTTATAATGAATTTATTGATTAATCACCATATGGTGATTTTTCTTTTTGACAGAGTTTATTCATGATAAGATGCAAGTAAAACTTAAAGAGTAGAAATTAAATAGATTCGTTAAGATGTTAACTCTGTTCCCACTGATTTTAGGTATGAGAAGAAGGAATTTTGACTCGTCAATAAAGTGATTTCTTTTCATATATCTAAGTTTTTTATCTATAATAGAACAAAAGGTGTTATAATGCTATCAAGGAGGAGTTATATGAGAATACTAATGTTAGCACCTTTACAAAAAGAGAACTTTGAGAAGATTGAAATGAGTTTTTTGGAAGATGAATTTATTTATGGTGATGGGCATACTGTGACTCAGGATATGATAGATAACTGTGATGTGATTGTTGGAAATGTTGCTGATCATGTCAATTTGAATCGAGATAATATACAATTAATGATGTTACATAGTGCTGGGAGTGATGGCTATGTCAAAGCAGGTTTACTGCATCCTCACACAAAATTAACAAATGCGAGTGGTACGTATGGAAAAGCTATTGCTGAGCATACATTAGGTTTGATTCTTACATTAAATAAGAATATTAAGACTTATATCCATCATATGGATGAACACTTATGGCAGAGTGTTTCCACTGGAAAAGAGCTTTATCAGAGTACAGTTGCAATTATTGGATTAGGAGATTTAGGATATGAATTAGCAAAGCGTTTAAAAGCATTTGATTGTCATATTATAGGTGTTAAAAGAACTTTATCGCCGCTCCCTCCATGTATTGATGAACTGTATACAACAAGTCATATTGATGAAGTTTTACCGCAAGCTGATTTTGTTATTTTAGCATTACCGCAAACCAGAGAAACAATTCATATGTTTGATAAAAAACGTTTGTTATTGATGAAGAGTGATGCTGTTCTTATCAATATTGGCAGAGGAAGTGCAATATGTACAAATGATTTAATTGAAGTTTTGGAAACTGGACATTTTTATGGGGTTGGCTTAGATGTTGTTGAAGAAGAGCCATTAAATCAAGAACATGACTTATGGGATTTGAAGAATGTATTGATAACACCTCATGCTTCAGGTGGATATGCTTGGAAAAGTGCAAGAGATTATTTCACTGATCTTGTTATTCGTAATCTACAGCATTTTAAAAAAGGTGAGGAATTAGAGAATGAGGTTGATTTTGTAACGGGATATCGTAAGGTTATAAAGTATAAATAAGAGTGAAGGGGTTATCATAAAGATAACTTCTTTTTTCATATGCTTTGACAAATCAGAAAGAATGTATATAATGTTAGTATACCCCTTAGGGGTGGGAGGTATTGTTATGAAACGAAAGTATGATATTATTGGTATGACTTGTAGTGCGTGTAGTGCACATATTGATAAAGCCATTCGACATATTGATGGTATTCAAAGTGTGAATGTCAATCTTTTAAGCAATTTTATGGTTGTGGAGTTTGATGAAGACAAAGTCAATGATGCTTTGATTATGAAAACTGTTGAAGAGGCGGGTTATAAGGCTATGCCAGAGAAAACAGAGGTTCAACAGACAACTCAAAATGAGAGTATTGATGAGAAAAAGAAGTCATTGATTTTATCATTTGTATTCTTGATTCCACTATTCTATATTTCAATGGGACATATGATGGGAGCACCACTTCCAGATATTTTACTTGGACATGAAAATATGATGGTCTTTGCATTGACACAATTATTTTTAACATTACCCATCATGTATATCAATCGTGGTTATTTCCAAAGAGGATTCAAGTCATTATGGCATAAGAGTCCCAATATGGATACTTTGATTGCCATAGGTTCAGCTGCAGCAGCTATTTATAGTATTTATGCTATCTTTATGATGGGCTATGATTTAGGTCATGGCAATATGAATGAGGCTCATCAGTATATGATGCAACTTTATTTTGAGTCAGCTGGGATGATTTTAACATTAATATCATTGGGAAAATATTTAGAATCTCGTTCTAAAAAGAAAACATCAGAAGCGATAGAAAAATTAATGAATTTAATGCCTTCAACTGCAACTGTTTTGATAGATGGACAAGAAGTTGTTGTGGCCATTGAAGATGTCCAAATTGGAGATATTGTTATTGTGAAGTCAGGACAAAGCATTCCTGTTGATGGTGTGATTATAAAGGGACAGACATCGATTGATGAATCTATGATTACAGGTGAAAGTTTACCTGTTGATAAATCTGTTGATGATAAAGTTATTGGAGCAACAATGAATGTAGAAGGTTATATTCAGGTGAAGGTAACTCATACAAGTGGTGATACAACTCTTTCAAAAATTATTCAGCTGGTTGAAGATGCGAGTTCATCGAAAGCTCCGATTGCAAAATTAGCTGATCAAATTAGTGGTATCTTTGTTCCTATTGTCATGGTGATTTCGTTATTGACTTTTATTGGATGGATAACGCTTGGCGCTCAAACATTTCATTTTGCCTTAACATGTGCAATTGCTGTCTTGGTTATTTCTTGTCCATGTGCTTTAGGGCTTGCCACACCAACGGCTATTATGGTTGGAACTGGAAAAGGTGCTCAATTAGGGATACTCATCAAATCAGCAGAAAATTTAGAACTTTTATCAAAGGCTGATAGTATTGTTTTGGATAAAACAGGAACAATAACCAAAGGAAAACCTCAAGTAACGGATATCTATCCACAACATATAAGTGAAACAGAATTGTTGAAAACAGCAGCTGCTATTGAAAATGCATCACAACATCCGCTTGCTAAAGCCATTGTTGAATATGTTCAACAAATGGATTTGACATTTCAAACAGTTGATTCATTTGAAATGGTGCAAGGGCAAGGGTTAATAGGAAAACTCAATGGTAAGACTCTTTTGTCTGGAAACAAACGGATGATGGAAGAACATGGTATTGATTTATCAGATGTTTATGAAACATCACAAAAGTTGGCTAGTTTTGGAAAAACACCTCTTTACTATGCATTAGATGAACAATTGATAGGTATGATTGTTGTGAGTGATGTTTTAAAGGAAACAAGTCAGCAGGCTATTCAATCATTAAAAGATATGAATTTATCTGTTTATATGTTAACAGGAGATAATGCTTTGACAGCCAAAGCGATTGGTGATAAATTAGGAATAGAAGTTATTGCTGAAGTTTTGCCTCAAGATAAAGAAAAACATATCAGAGATTTACAAGCGCAGGGGCGTACTGTCATTATGGTTGGCGATGGAATTAATGATGCGCCAGCTTTGATGAGAGCTGATGTTGGAATTGCGATGACATCTGGTACTGATATTGCTATAGATTCAGCAGATTTGGTTTTAATGAAAAATGATTTACAAGATGTTGTTCATTCCATTGAACTCAGTCATGCTGTTATTAGAAATATTAAAGAGAATCTTTTCTGGGCGTTCTTCTATAATGTCATTGGAATTCCAATTGCAGCAGGACTATTTTATCCATTCTTTGGCTGGTTGTTAGATCCAATGTTTGGAGCAGCAGCCATGAGTTTAAGTTCAGTCTTTGTAGTTAGTAATGCTTTAAGATTAAGATTTTTTAAACCGAAACAAACGATCAGAAAAAAGGAGAGAAAGATGATGAAAAAAATGAATATTGAAGGAATGATGTGTGCTCATTGTCAAGCACATGTTGAAAAAGCATTAAATGGTATTGATGGTGTGAAAGCCACTGTTGATTTGAAAAACAATTGTGCAAATATCGAATTAGATCATGATGTTGAAGAAACAGTTTTAACAAAAGCAGTTGAAGATGCTGGATATAAAGTCGTAGGGTTTGAATAATGAAAGCTGATAAGTCACAAGTCACACGTTTGTTAAAAACCGCAAGAGGACAAATTGATGGTATTTTGAAGATGATTGAAGAAGATCGCTATTGTGTCGATGTTTCTAATCAAATCATGGCGACTCAAGCCATCTTAAAGCGTGCCAATAAAGAGATTATAGGGGCTCATATGAAACATTGTGTACATGATGCAATGGATTCTGAAGATGCTGATAAAAAAATTGAGGAAATGATAGGTGTTATTGATCAATTAATGAAATAGAGGCTGGGTTTAATACTCATCCTCTATTTTTTCAGTTTCATATAAGATGTCTTCTTCACGAATCATTTTGTCATAGATATCACTGCGATGTCCAATTGTCATGATATAAATGCGTTTGTTTTCATCATCAATTTCACAGATAATACGATAATTCCCAACACGGTATGACCAGTATCTTTGCAATTGACCAGATAAAGATTTTCCGTATTGACGAGGAACTATACAATTTTTAAGATTATGAATTATCCATGTATCTATCTTTTTTTGCTGATATGAATCTATTTTACTAAATTCCTTCTCTGCATTTTTTGTAAAAATACATTGATATTTCATAAATGATACATTTCCTGTATTTCTTCTAATGAATAAGTCACAGGATCTTTTAAAAATTCAGCATAAGCCTTATCTGCTAGTTTAGTCATTTCCTCATCTTCAATTGCTTCCCAAATTAAATGATGAATAAACCTTGTTATATCTTGCTTTTTTTCTTTACAAATTAATTTTAGTTTTTCTTCTTGAATCGTATCTAATATAATTGTTGTCATTATTTTCACCTCGCAAATATTATATCATTATCATTGCTAAAAGCAATAATAATTATCTTTTTATTATAAGCAAAAAGGTGTATAATAGAGAGACTATGGAGGTGTTAAAATGGAAAATGGAGTATTGATGCAATATTTTGAATGGTATTTAAGTCCAGAACCACATTTATGGACTTTATTAAAAAAAGATGCCTTGCATTTAAAAGAAATAGGAATAACAGCTGTTTGGATGCCTCCGGCTTTTAAAGGAATTGGTGGAATTCATGATGTAGGTTATGGCGTATATGATATTTATGATTTAGGTGAATTTGATCAAAAGGGAACCATTCGTACAAAGTATGGGACAAAAGAAGAATATAGAGATGCAATTTGTGCTTTACATGAAGTTGGTATACAGGCTTATGGAGATATTGTTCTCAATCATAAAATGGGTGCTGATGCAAATGAATTTGTAAAAGCTTATGAAGTCAATCAAAATAATAAAAATGAAGTGACAAGTGGTGAAGAAACAATCGAAGTTCCTACTGTTTTTACATTTCCAAAAAGACAACAAGTTTATAGTGATTTTACATGGAACTGGACATGTTTTGATGGAATAGATTATGATATTTTGTCAAAACGTCATGCAACCTTTTTATTTAAAGATAAACATTGGGATACTCAAGTAGATGGTGAAAATGGCAATTTTGATTATTTAATGGGAGCTGATATTGATTTTTCTAATCCTCATGTTGTTGCTGAATTAGAAGATTGGGCACAGTGGTATTTGGAAGTCACTGGACTTGATGGTTTTCGTTTAGATGCAGTGAAACATATCGGAGCCCATTTTTATAAAGACTTGATTCGTCAGTTGAGGCAACATTATCAAAAGGAACTCTTTACAGTTGGGGAATATTGGCATGGTGATGTCCGTCGCTTGTGCAATTATTTAAATGAAGTGGAGGGAGAAGTCTCTTTATTTGATGTGCCTTTACATTATCATTTCTATGAGGCTTCATATGCCAATGGGAATTATGATATGGCTAAGATTTTTGACGGAACATTGGTTCAGATAGCAAATGATAAAGCTGTGACTTTTGTTGATAATCATGATACTCAGCCATCTCAAGGATTACAATCATGGGTTGCTGATTGGTTTAAACCTCTTGCTTACGCTTTAATACTGTTAAGAAAAGATGGTTATCCTTGCATATTTTATGGTGATTATTATGGAATCCCATATAGTCAGATTTCTGGGAAATCAGAGTTGTTAGATTGTTTATTGTTTTTAAGAAAGAATTATGCCTTAGGATTACAACGAGATTATTTTGATGATAGCAGTATTATAGGTTGGGTTCGTGATGGTCTGCAAAAGAGTGGCTTAGTTTGCCTGATGAGCGATAGTGTTGGAGGCTGTAAAACTATGTATGTTGGTCTTCAATATGCTGGGACATATTGGTATGATGCGCTTGGGAATTATAAGGCACATATTCAAATTGATGGGCAGGGAAATGGTGTCTTTATAGTCAATGGTGGGAGTGTCAGTGTATATATTCAAGCAAATGAATAAATGTAATGAAGACCTTTTGAAGAAGGTCTTTTTCTTCTTCAAATAGTGTTTTTAGAAAATGAAAAAATTTTTTTAATAGAGAATGATAGAATAAGTTCCAATAAAGGAGATGGTAAATATGTTTAAAAAGGGGGTTATTTATACTATGCTATAGCATGTCAAGTTGCAGGACTATGGGTTTTTATTTAAAAATAAGGCTTTTGTTGTTTAAGTACTAACTGTAGATATTGTTGATGAAAGGTTTGTAAATAGTGCTTATGATATTTCTTCGATGTTGGCAAAAGGTCTTTTAGCCTTAATGCTTGTATATATTATCTATGGCGTTGTTATCGTAATTGCAACTCTCATTGTCTGTCGCTTTCAAATGTATGAACATAAATATAGATAAAAGACCAAGAGTGGGGAGAACTCCTGGTCTTCATTCTATTGAAGATTATAATTGAATAGATACATATAAAATTGTGATACATAATGTAAGCAAAAGACTGGCTTCAAATATAGCTGATATCACTTTGTTTTGACGTTGGCTGATGCCATGTTTCTTTGCTTCTTGAAGAAGCTGATATGTTGTAATCAGTGTTATAGCATTGAGAACACTTAATAATGAACCAACTAGGGAAAGTAGAGAAAAAGCAAGTGCTGCGAATGTGTATTCATTATATTGTTTGATTTGACGTTCCATATAACCACCTTCTTCACTTATATTATATAAAATAGAAAGAAAATAACTATCAAGAATGAATGAAAATTATGTTAAGATATGGTTAATAGAATAAAAAAATATAAACAAACAGTATATAACAGTTGACAACAGTTCTATACTGTTATATACTGTTTGTGAACAGAGGAGGAAAAATATGAAAATCATTATTAACAATTCGTCAATGGTACCTATATATGAGCAAATTATCGAACAAATCAAAGCCATGATCATTAATGGTATATTAAAAGAAAATGATATATTACCATCTGTTCGTTCTTTGTCTAAAGAACTAAAAATTAGTGCTCTAACAGTCAAGAAAGCGTACGATTATCTTGAAGAAGAAGGATTTACTGTGACTGTACATGGAAAAGGAACCTATGTTGGTGCAGCTAATCAGGAAATGTTAAAAGAAGAACAAAGAAAAGAAGTGGAATCTGATTTGGAGAAGGCCATCCAAAAAGGATTAAGAAGCGGAATGAGTAAAGAAGAAATGAAAGAATTATTTCATTTAATTATGGAGGAATAAATTATGCTAAAACTTACAAATGTAAAAAAGCATTATCAACAATTTACACTTGATTGTTCCCTTGAAGTCAAAAGTGGGTGTATTACAGGTTTGATTGGACAAAATGGAGCAGGGAAAAGTACAACATTTAAGGCTATCCTGAATTTGATTCAAAAGGATAGTGGAGTTATTGAATTGTTTGGAAAAGATGTTCAAAAACTTGATATGAAAGATAAAGAGAAAATTGGTGTTGTTTTATCTGATTCAGGATTTAGTGGTTATCTAACAATTGGAGATATTGTTCCTGTTTTATCAAATTTATATAAGAAATTTAATAAGGTTAAATTTTTAGAAAGATGTCAGCAATTTGGATTGCCAAAAGACAAAAAAATCAAAGAATTTTCAACAGGAATGCAAGCAAAATTAAAGGTTCTGGTGGCTCTGTCACATGATGCACAGTTTCTTATCTTAGATGAACCAACAGCTGGATTGGATGTTTTGGCAAGAGATGAACTGCTTGATGTTTTGAGGAAATATATGGAGGAAGATGAATCACGCTCTATTCTCATCAGTTCTCACATTTCTAGTGATTTAGAAGGATTATGTGATGATTTATATATGATTCATAATGGACATGTTATTATGCATGAAGAAACTGATGTTTTATTAAGTGATTATGCAATCTTAAAATTAGATCAAAATCAATATCAAAAACTAGACAGACAATATATATTAAGAATAAAGAAAGAACCATTTGGTTATAGTTGCTTAACAAATCAAAAGCAGTATTATCTTGATAATTATCCAAGTATTGTTGTTGAAAAAGGAAATATTGATGATGTTATTATGTTAATGATTAAGGGGGAAAAATAATGAAAGGATTATTAATCAAGGATTTAATGTTATTAAAAAATCAAAAGAGCTTTATATTTATGATTATAGTTTTCTCAGTTATGTTTCTTTTCATGAATTATAATCCTACTTTTATCGTGAGTTATTCGACTATTATTGGGTCCTTATTTGTAGTAAGTTCTATTAGCTATGATGAATATGACAATGGATATTCATTCTTGATGGCATTACCAGTTACACGTCGTCTCTATGTCAACTCTAAATATATATTGGCTATAATATTAGGGATTGGTTTTTGGTTTGTATCTACAGTTTTAACTTGTATTTATAATTATGCAACTCAGCCTGACATCAATATTCCTGAATTATTAATGACATGTACAATTATGTTAGGTTTGATGGCGTTATTTATTTCATTAATGGTACCAGTACAATTAAAGTTTGGGCAAAATAAAGGAAATATTGCATTGGTAGTGGTTGTAGGATGTTCTGTTGCAATTGGATTCATTCTCATTCAATTAGCTGAATTCTTAAATATTGATTTAGCACCTTTATTAGTTAATATTAATGCTTTAGGTCCTTCAGGATTAGCAGTTATTGTGATTGGAATTGGTATTGTACTTTTGCTTATATCATATATGTTAAGTTGCCATATCATGGACAAAAAAGAATTTTAAATAAGATAAAGATGTACCCTTTGAATGTACATCTTTTGTGTTATAATAGAGTTGCAAAGATAAAAACACATTGAGAATCCGTTGGTAGTCGGATCACTGCTTGCAGTCAGTAACCTTCCTCCTTGGTCGTCCATTCTTTGTGCATGATAAACAAAGGAGGACAAAATTATGGGTCAAATTTCATTATCTTTTCGTGTGTATTTTGATGATGGTGTTTGGGTAGGTCTTTTTGAGGAGACAAATCAAGGCTTTTTACAGGTGTGTAAAGTTATCCTTGGAACTGAACCACAGACTGAAGAGTTACTCCAAATGATTCAAAAGCAATATATACATTTGAAATGGAGTCCAAGTGTTGTTGTTAAAGCTAAAGAGCGTAAACAGAATCCTAAACGGTTACAAAGAATGGTTAAACATCAAATGCAAACATTGGGGTTAGGAACAAAATCGCAACAAGCTTTACAGTTACTTCATGAACAGATGAAGGAAACAAAAAAGCAAAAGACAAAAGATAATCAACTTTTTATCAAGCAAGAAAAATTTGCTATCCAACAACGCAAAAGAAAAGAAAAGCACAGGGGACATTAGTCCCCTTGTGATTTCTTATAAAGTCAAGAAAATAATGATGTAGCAATACTTTCCCTAATCAATTCATAAAGAAATGATTGAAATTAAACATCATTATTGTATAATAGAAGTACTTTAAAGGAAGTAAACACTTCCTTTTCTTATGAGAAAAGAGGGATTTTATGAGTATACTCAATGTCGAACATGTGAGTCATGATTTTGGTGGAAGAACAATATTAGAAGATGCAAGTTTTCGTTTGCTTAATGGAGAACATATTGGACTTGTTGGTGCTAATGGAGAAGGGAAAACAACTTTTTTAAATATTATTACTGGGAAATTAGCACCAGATGAAGGAAAAATAGAATGGTGTAAAAGAATAACTACTGGCTATTTAGATCAACATACAACTCTACAACCAGGTCAAACAATATATGAAGTCTTACAAAATGCATTTAGGCATTATTTTGATCTAGAACAAGAAATGCTATCAATATATGAAGAGATGGCAACTGCGGATGCAGATGCAATGACCAAACTGATGGAAGATGTAGGAGAAATACAAGAAATATTGGAACATGGTGGTTTTTATACAATTGATGTGAAAATCAAAGAGATTGCCAGTGGTTTAGGATTGAATGAAATTGGATTAGATAAGAAGGTAGATGAATTATCTGGAGGACAGCGTTCAAAGGTCTTGCTTACTAAATTGTTGTTAGAGAATCCTATGATTTTAATTCTTGATGAACCAACAAACTATTTAGATGAACATCATATTCAATGGTTAACAAACTTTCTTATTAATTATGAGAATGCTTTTATTTTGGTCAGTCATGATACAACATTCTTAAATAATGTCATTAATGTTATTTATCATTTAGATAATGGAGAATTAACAAGATATAAGGGCGATTATAATTATTACTTACAACAAGCTGAATTAAAGAAAAAACAACAAGAAAATGCCTATCAAAAACAACAAAAAGAGATTGCTGAATTAGAAGATTTTATAGCTAGAAACAAAGCCCGAGTAGCCACTCGTAATATGGCTCATTCAAGACAGAAGAAATTAGATAAAATGGATATTATCAATAAGCCTAAAGAAAAAATAAAACCTACTTTTTCTTTCTTGGAAGCCAGAACACCAGGGAAAGTTTTGTTTGAATGTCAAAATCTTGTGATTGGTTATGATTCACCTTTAACGCAACCTATGGATATGATTTTTGAACGTTCTCAAAAAGTCGCTATTAAAGGTGTTAATGGGTTAGGCAAAACAACTTTATTAAAAACATTAATTGGAATGCTGAAACCATATAGTGGTATCGTTATTCAAGATCTATTTGTTCAAATTGGTTTCTTCAAGCAAGAAGAGGCTGCTTTAAAGAGAACAGCGCTTGATTATATATGGGATGAGTTTCCTGATCGTACCAATGGTGAAATTCGAGGTATGTTAGCGAAATGTGGATTAACGACAGATCATATTGAATCTTTAATGATGGTTTTATCAGGTGGTGAAAATGCGAAAGCAAGATTATGCAAGATTATGAATCGCGAAGCCAATGTTCTGGTACTTGATGAACCTACCAATCATTTAGATGTGGATGCGAAAGAATCATTGCAACAAGCCTTAATTGCTTTTAAAGGGGCTGTTATTCTTGTGAGTCATGAACCTGAATTTTATCTTCCTATTGTTGATAAGGTTATTAACCTAGAGGAATGTTCAACAAAGATTGTTTAGAGATGATTTTCTCAAATCATCTTTTTAAATACAAAAAAAGAAGACCAACAATCTTCCTCTTTCATTAAGATTTTTTCTTTTTCTTAATAATAACAACAACGATGATAATCAAAACAAGCATCACCACAGCACAAATTCCAGCAGTTGGTAATAATTGCGGTTTAGCAAAAGCCTTTGTCCAGATTGCGATTTTTCTAATCAAAATAGCTAAGGCATATCCAGAAGTTCCTGCGCCTATAAGCGTTAAAAAAGCTTTGAACCATTTTGGAAATACTTCTGTAAAAAGAATAGCTGTTATTAAACAAATTAGTGCAATGAATGCACAAATAACAAAATGCATAGAGTAACCTCCTTTATATACAACATTTAAAATAACATATATTGGGCTATATTGCAATATAATTGTGTTGTCGAAATGAGATTAATTGTGTAAATTTATAGTTAAATATGGAATTTCAAATATGAATATGATAAACTATAAAAGCAAGAGAAAAGAGGTAGACTATGAGATTTCATCGTGGGAAAAGATATACATATTATAGTTCATATTCGAGTTCAAGAAAATCAAGAATTCGTTGGGATAGAATCGCTATCATAACAGCTGGAGTTGCCCTTATACTGGCAGCATTGATTTGGTTTAATTTTAGTCGTATTCAATTGTTAGTAAAAGGTTATTCATTTTCTCAACAAAATGATATTTTATCATTGAGTGGAGATGAAGTTGATGAGGTTTTATCACATGATAAAATGGAACATATTCAAGACTGGATTAAAGAAAGTGAAGAAGTTAAATATTATGATGAGTATGAACACTATTTGTCTTTACATAAAGATTTAAAAGTTAAGGCTGTTGTGACAACGGTCAATGATATTTTTAATAATTATGCCAATCAATTAAAGGCTTTAAGTTATACTGATAATCAGATTTGGGAAGTTTTAAAAACTGCTCGTATAGATGATTTAAAATATCTTATTAACAAATCATATAAATATGCACAAGTTCAACCTTATATGCAGGTGAAGGGTTTTGTCTTTACTGATATGGATAAATATATGAAGGTTTATGAAGATAAGAAGAATTATAATTATGCTGTATTATCAACAACATATCCATTTATTATTTCTAAGAATAAAGCTACAAAAATATATACGATTCAAGATCCAAAAAATATTTTGAATTTGGTTAAAAAAGGTTTTCAATTACCATCATCATATGAGCCAGATGATTTGGTGAAACCAGATATGCCAGTTGCACCTGATTGTGATAATCCATCTCTTCGTAAAGAGGCTGCTGATGCTTTAACGCAGATGTATAAAGATGCCAAAGACTTAGGATATAATTTGGTAGTGAATAGTGCATATCGTTCATATAGTGCTCAAAAGAAAACTTATGATGATTATTTTAAGAAATATGATGAAGTTACAGCAGCAAGCCTTGTTGCTGAACCTGGTGCAAGTGAACATCAGACTGGATTAGGTGTTGATTTAACAAGTCAAAGTGTTATTAGTGGAGAAAGATTGGTATTTGGTGATACTGATGAATACAAGTGGTGTGTTAAAAATTCCTATAAATATGGATTTATATTAAGGTTTGAGGAAGATAAAGCAGATATTACAGGGATTGGTAAAGAACCATGGCATTTTAGATATGTGGGCAAAGATGCAGCACAAAAAATATTCCAGAACAAATGGACATTAGAGGAATACTGTCTCTATGAAGGTATTATTCCATCAATTAAGGAGAATCAATAATCTAGGGGGAACCCTAGATTATTTTTAGGAGATTATATGAAAACATTAATCACAACATTAAATTCGAAGTTTATTCATACTTCATTATCATTACGTTTATTATATGTAGCAAGTTATCATGAACATGATGTTGATTTTAAGGAATATACAATTAAAGACTCTTTGGAACATATCGTTGAAGATATTTTGAGAATGCAGTGTCAGATTGTTGCTTTTTCTAGTTATATATGGAATATCGAATATATTCAAAAAATATGTGCTATGCTAAAGAGAAGGCAACCAAATATCATTATTATTTTAGGTGGTCCAGAAGTGACATATGAAGCAGACTATTTTTTAAAGAATTATCAAATTGATTATGTTATTTGTGGTGAGGGTGAGGTTGCTTTCCCAGCATTACTTAAGGCTATTGAAAATCATGAAAAGATAGATATAACAGGAGTTCAATATCTAGGGCATATAAGTGAAGATGTAGCCTGTGTGCCACTTTCTTATGTTGAAAGTTTAGATTCTCCCTATATCTTACCTCAAGATCAAGACAATATGTCAAAACGTATTCTCTATTTTGAATCAAGTCGAGGTTGTCCTTTTCAATGTCAATATTGCTTATCTTCATTAGAGAAAGGTTTACGTTTTTTTAGTGAAAGTTATTTAAAAAAACAATTGAAATTAATTTGTCAAAGTGGTGTTAAAACAGTAAAGTTTTTAGATCGTAGTTTTAATGCTGATGCTCATCATGCAATTATGATATTGGATTATATATTTAAACACTATCAATCAGGTCAACAATTTCAGTTTGAAATTAATGCTGATGTATTGAATCAAAAAATCATTGATTTTATTAGTGAAAATGCACCAAAAGGTTTGCTAAGATTTGAGATAGGAATTCAGTCTACCTATGAACCGACGAATCAAGCAGTGAAGAGAATGCAAAATTTTGAAAGGCTAAGTGAAGTTGTTCAACAATTGATGTCAGATGGGAAATGTGATCTGCATTTAGACCTTATTGCTGGGCTTCCTTATGAATCTTATGAACGCTTTGCAAAATCATTTGATGATGTGTTCGCATTTCGTGCAAAAGAACTTCAGTTAGGTTTCTTAAAACTGTTAAGAGGAACATCTTTAAGAAATGATGCTAATGAATATGGATATATTTATCAGAAAGAATCCCCTTATGAAATGATTGAAAACAAATGGCTATCTCAAACGGATGTCCATAACATTCATATTGCTGAGGATATGCTAGAAAAGTATTGGAATAGTGGACGCTTTGTCAGAACAATGAATGCTGTTATGGATGAACAGAAATCTGCGTTTTATTTCTTTTATCATCTTGGTTGTTTCTATGAAAAACAGGGATATAAGAAAATGGGGTATCAATTAGATGAGTTATTTTCATATTTGGATCGATATTTACAAAGGGAAGATTATCATGAATTACTCATTCAGGATTATTTATCACAATTCAAGGTAAAACCAAAGAAATGGTATCTTCCAACTTTAACACCCCAAGAAAGAAAAGAAGTGATAAAAGACTTGGTTGAAAGATACCAATTAGATAGAGAATTGTTATTTAGATATGCGATTGTTGAGAAGATAACTCAAGGTTATCTGGTGGTAATTTATAAAGACTATCAATGTAAGATGGATATTTATAAATAATATAAGTGATTATTAATCCAGCTATAAATGAAAAAATCATATCCTGCATTGTATCATGAACACCGGTTGTATAATGACGAGAAGCATCATAGTTAAAAAGCAAAAGTCCGCTGTATTCAAAGACTTCCCAAAGAAATGCAATTGCCGTTTCCACACAGTTCATCATAATCATCAGCAATGGTTTTTCTTTGATATACTTTTTAAGGATAATGTATGCAATAATCACAAAAATAGCTCCAGATAAAAAATGCATAAATTTATCATAATAGGGTAAATTGTAAAATCCGCAAGTTGTTCCTAAAACTTGAGTTAAATAAATATATGCCACATATTCAGTCTTATAAAGAATATGTGGAATCCAGTGGACAACGAGTAATAAAGCGATAGAAATAAAGAGACTGTACTGAAAAAATGTGAGAGTCCGAAAAATTAAAGTTAAAATTGTAAGTACTAATAGAGATTTATATAATGTTTTCATATTTATATTATAGATAATAAATGGAAAACTATTCATATGAAGGAGTGGAATTATGTTAACAATGGTTGAATATGTCCATCAAAGGATACAAACTTATCCTCAACAATTAATAGGTGTAGATATGACAATGGGAAATGGACATGATACTTTGTTTTTGTTACAACATTGTCAAAAAGTTTATGCGTTTGATATCCAAAGACAAGCAATAGAGAAAACTCAGAAGCTGATTGGTTATAATAGAGATGTACAGCTTATTTTGGATGGACATCAAAATATTGATTGTTATCTTGAGTCGTTTGATATTGGTATATTTAATTTGGGATATTTGCCATTAACTGATCATCATGTGACGACTCTTTTGAAAACTACAAAAATAGCTGTTGAAAAAGCAATAAGAATGATGAATGTTGCTTTGTTTATAGTTGTTTATCCTGGGCATCAGGAAGGTTATGAGGAGAGTCTATGGATTGATGATTATGTAAAACAATTAGATACTCATCAATATAATGTATCATGTTATTGTATGTTAAATAAAAAGAATTCTCCATATGTTATCGAAATAGAGAAAAAAGTCAAATAAACTTTTTTCTTTTTTTCTTTAAAAATCTGAGGATAGCACAAAATAAATAGAAAGATGAGGTGAAATTATGAGTCGACATAGAAATCGTTTGGTTGTACCACAAGCACGTGATGCGGTAGATCAAATGAAATATGAAATTGCTAATGAAGCAATGAATCAGTCACAGGGAGAAAATTTAGCTGAATTCAGTGGTTCAATTGGAGGAGAGATGACAAAAAGATTGGTTGCTTTGGGGGAACAACAACTAAAAAAACAAAAATAAAGGACACATTGTGTCCTTTATTAACAAAGTATATATTTGAAGTCTTCTTTATCAACAGAGTAGATGAGATCTTCAGGTGCATCTTTACAGAAATGGAAAACTTGGCCGTCTTCAATTTTTCCATTCCAAGTTGCCACAACAATAATATTTTCACTTAATTCTTTTAAGAAAGCCAAAAGGTCTATACTGCTGTCTTTTGCATAAAGAATCTTTTTATTATCTAATAATAAAACTTTTTGATGATAAGTTGACAAGAAATTTTGCATTTCACGCATAAGTTGATTATTAGGTGTATGAGTAAAAATCTTATCGAGATCAAGAATAGGAATACCAGTCTCTTCACTGTACTTTCTAATTAATTTAGATTTTCCACTGCCAGGTTGACCTATAATTAATAGTAACTTATGCTTAGCATCTTGTAATTCATCTACTTTTTTACTAATATCCATGGGTAGCATCTCCTTTTTATAATGTTTTGTTAAATTTATTATAACATTAATTGTAAGCGTTTTCTATCGATATGTGTAGAAAAATCAAAATTATAAAGAACGGGCACAAAGAATCATTAAACCAAGTAAAATGTATTCTTGGATATCTTCAACTTTGATAATATCAGGAACATACTGTGCAGGGACATATCTTTCTAATTCTTTTTTTAATTCATGAACTTGTGGAATTAAAACACAAGACAGAATAATAGCATCAGGACTAATAACACTGATAATAGACAGAATTGTCTTTGCAACGAGTTCAATTGCTCCTTCTGGAGTTTTATTGAGAATCAGTTTATCATTAGACAGATTCAAAGGAAGGTATTGAACTTCGCCAGCAAGATGTAATCTTCCTTTAATGAGCTGACCATTAATAATTGTACCTGCTCCAGCATAGAAACTGGTTGGTTGAAATAAAAATGTAATTGAAGAATAACGATCTTGAGATGCATAATAACCAACTGCTGCAGTGTTGACATCATTTGTAATAATGAAAGATTGCTGATATCTTTGTGTAAGTATGTTATATAAATCAATATCACCAAATCCATTTACATTTGATGAGGAAACAAATCCATCATTGATAATACCTGGAGTAGATATTCCAATCACATTTAAATCTTTATACTTTAAAAAGACAGTATCTAAAACATCGAAGATATCTTGAATAACAACATTACTTTTAATAATTTCATTATCTAATAAAATATCATTTTGTTCACCATATACACGATAAGCTATATGAACGCGATTACTATTTCTAAAAAGAGATAGAGTCAAAATTTTAACATCATTATGAACTGCCTTAAATAGAGAAATCGGAGCTGTTGGTTCAATTTGAGATGCTTTGCGTTGATCCATAGCATCTCGTATGATTCCTAAAGTTTTTCCGACATCATATTTAGCAAAGACTTGAGGAGGTATTTTAATAACAACTTGATCTTTTAAAATTTCTTGTACTTTGGCATGCATGTAAGAAATTTGAGGTGCTAGCATAATGACATCATAATCCCCACCAACGTTATATAGTTGATTGTAGCCAATGGCTGAAACCTCAAAATTAAGGTACAATAATTTTGCTGCTTCATTCATCTTTTCAGCAAAAAAAGATGTTGTCATACCACCACTGCAACTTAAAAGAATTTTAGTGATTGGGCGATGAATTAATTTATGTATACTTTCTAACATTTCATGAAATAATTCTATAGCATGTTTCATGGTTTTCATTTGGAAATGCAAATAGAATTCTATTTCATTTGTAAATGTATTGGTAACACTTAATTCAATAATATTCATTGTATTAAATGTAACTTCGCTATAACTATAGTTTGTTTCAATGACAATAATATTTGCATTGTGTGAGTCTAAACGAATCTTGTAATTGGCTTGATCTTGCATTAGTATCCATTCCTTAAATATCATTGTATGAATATCTCTTAAAAACTCATCCATAAAATCACCTCTTATAGATTATTATAAGATGAATATATGCTTTTTCAATCGAATTTACTGTTTTGGAAAAACTTTTTCATTGAATATAGAAATCAAAGATAAAAATTGAGAAAAGATCTTCATTTCATTGAGAATGATTGATAATTTTGAATATGAAGAGTATGTCTTTGAGTGGAGAGATCTTCACTCCTATTTGAGGTTACATTAATATATGCAACCTCATATGATATGATTTGTTTATGGAATGAAGATGAATGTGCCTGGTGTAAGATATATGATAAGGAGATGCATGATATAAGAAGCTATTTATCAAAGTCAATGAAGTCTAGAATTGAATATGAAGCCAAAATAGTGAAAGTAGAAATGTTGGGACATTGCTTAGAAAATAAAAAGCGAGTTAGACTCAGGATTAAACTACAAGCTTATGAAGGATGAATATTTAATAGTTCATATAGAGGAACTAAAGATGGATTTAAGGAGAATCATGTGTATATAGTTGATAGAATTTTATTTGATATATACGATTAAGTAACTCATTAACCATTAAGGATGTGTAGATACTTTGATAATAGTAATCAGCCTTTATATCGTAAAGGAAAACATCAAAATATATGGATTCTAAAGAAAAACTAAAAATAATAGTAGGTGATGACTCTGCTTTTAAGGATATATTTGGTCATCTCTTATTATTAAAAATATTCATAACAATTTAGAAGTTTTGTTACAGATATGCTATAATCTATTCGAGTATGGAGGTAAAGTATGAAAATAATAGCATTTACTGGGGCAGGAATATCCAAACAGTCTCATATACCAACTTTTATGGAAAGACCAGATGTAAGAGAAAAATTATTTAGAAGTTATGCAAAGAGGCATCCTGAAGAATATAATGAAGTTATTCAACAATTAAAGGCGAATATGAATGGAGCAAAGCCCAATGATGCTCATTTGGTGTTGGCTGAATACAAGATTCCTATCATAACAATGAATATTGATGGGTTACATCAATTGGCAGGAAGTGATGCTTTAGAATTACATGGAGGTTTACCAGAAGATGATGAAATGGATAGAGCTTACTCACTCTATAACAAACCTGTTTTATATGGAGATCCAGCACCTCAATATCAAAAAGCGTATGAAATGATTTTTAATTTGCAGGAAAATGATATATTGCTTGTTATAGGATGCTCATATCATACAGCTATTGCCTGCGAGCTTAGGGACGTTGCAAAATCAAGAGGTGTAAAAATTATTGAAATTCAAGAAGATGCTGCTCATAAAGTCAGACAAGTTTTGAATCAACTTATAGAAAGATAGGTGAATATATGGAGCAAATTATAATAAAGCCACATCATTTTATGGATATTTTAAAATTATATGGGTCTGGTATAAATATTTTCGTATCAGATGAAAAAATGGGGCATGATTTTTATAAGGTTGCCAATAGGATTCTTAAAGATCGTAATGTTCAATTACGTTTGACAACTGCTGCTGATGATATCTGTCAACCTTGCATCATGTGTCAAAATCAAATTTGTATTGACAGAGTCAATATAGCAGATTATCATTCTAAAGATGATTACAATCGAACGCTTGATAAACGTTTATTAGAATTAATGAATCTCAATACACAATCAACTTATAGTGCGCTTGAATTATGCCGGCTTATGCTTAAATATCATCATTTTATTTTTGATGTTTGGAATGAAGAAGGACAGACTTTAAATCAAAAAAGGCATGATTTATTTGTTTTAGGAGCTCAGAAATATATAAAATAAAAATCAAGGTTAGACCTTGATTTTTTGATTCCTTAATAATGTTTCCCTTTTTTTAATATAATGCTGAAGCTGGTGATGAATTTCTTTGCGTGATTGTGATGTTATATATTCAGCACTAATCATGGAAAAAATCATAGATATTCCAACAGAAACAGGCATTAAGTAAAGAAAAAATAAATCTTCAGTGAAGAAATAAAATGCAAATAAGACAAGTACAAATAATAAAGCTTTCTTCAAACTTCTTAATCCCAAGAAATATGCATACATTTCTTTACGAATATTCTGATATGTTTCTTGGAGTACTGTAATAATTTCTGAACATCTCTCTAATGTTAATTCATAGTCATTTATATTTGTTTGAACATCAATTTTAAAAGGCATAATACCCACCTCCTTTAATATTCGTACCTATTATAACATGCTTTTAAAAAAAATAAAGAGATTTACATGAATTCGTGAAGAGTGTATACTAAATATCAGGTGAGAGTATGAAGGCATGGAAACATTTTAAGACAATTACAAAGCATAAAATAAAGGTTGGACAGTTGTGTTTTCGCATTGGTTTATACAAGCAAGGGATATTACATGATATGTCAAAATATTCACTTTGTGAATTTTTGACAGGAGCTCGTTATTATCAAGGGACAAAGTCTCCTAATGCTGTTGAAAGGACTGAGAAAGGCTATTCAATGGCTTGGCTTCATCATAAAGGAAGAAATAAGCATCACTGGGAATTTTGGGTTGATTTTACTCATAGAGGATGTCAGCCAGCAGAAATACCAGTCCAATACATATTTGAAATGTTTTGTGACCGTGTTGCTGCAAGTATGATTTATCAAGGGGCTAATTATCGTGACCAATTTCCATTGATTTATTATCAACGAGGAAAACATAGTTATATTATGCATCCTCATTCACGTGCATTACTAGAAGAACTATTGGTTTATTTGGATCAAAATGGTTTAGAACAGACACTTCAATATATAAAGAAAAGAAAGCGAGACTATCATCTTTAGTCTCGCTTTGCGCATGATTCTCTTTCAATGAGAAAGCATGGCATTTGAACACGAATCGGAGAAATATTTTCATTACGTCGAAATGAGTCAAATAACATACGTGCCCCCATATATCCCATATCAAATGTAGGGGCGAAGATGGTTGTTAGAGGTGGAGATGTATAGTTGGCAGTATCAATATTGTCAAAGCCAATAATGGAAACATCTTGTGGAACCTGATAACCATTTTGAGTTAATGCACGTAAAGCTCCAATAGCAATAGGATCGCTAGCTGCAAAAATAGCAGTAGGAACCTTTTTATTTTGAATAAGTTCATTCATCATTGTAAATCCTGATTCAATTGAAAATGCATCTTCCATAATGTAATCATTGTAATTCATTTGGTATTGATCACAGAAACGTTTGAAATATTTTTTTCTCACATCAGGATAACGTTTTTGGTCAATCCATTCTAAACCACCAAGATATCCAATATTTTGATGGTGAAGTTGATGAAAATAATCAATAACAAGGCGAATAGCATTTTTAAAGTCCAAAACAATACATCCTTCATGAATAGGATCTACATTCATATCTAAGTAAATAATATTTGGACAAACTTTTTTGAGTGTATCCATATCTTTTTGACTATACTTACCAATACAAACGAGACCTTCAACGCCTTCTAATGAAGAAAGATAATCTACATCTGTTTGAAAAACTCTCTTAATACTTATTTTATTTTGAAAACAAAACTCTTCAACACCTTGACGAATTGATAAATAATAAGGATCATCTGTTTCTTGAATTGGTGACATCCATTGAACAATACCAATAGTCATAATTGTATCATCAAATTTTTTCTTCTTTTTTTCATATCCTAATTCTTTTGCAGCATCAAAAACTCTTTGTCTTGTTTCTTGAGGGACATTTAAAGTCGCATCATTATTTAATATTCTTGAAACACTCGCACTGGATACACCAGCTTTTAATGCAATATCTTTTATTGTAGCCATAAAGTCACTCCTTTTTTCTATTCTATCATTTACTAAACTCAAAATCAATCTTTACTAAAATAATAACTTATCATATCGTAAGGACTTTTATCATATAGTGATAAGGGTGATTTTATGAAAAAGATATTTTTTGTAATTTGTGTTTTCTTTATGTCTATAACACCAATTCGTGCAATGGATTTTTCAGGTAAGGCATATATTGTCATGGATACTTTTAATAAGACAGTGTTAGAAGCAAAGAATGAACATTATGTTCAAAGTGTCGCTTCTATCTCTAAAATTATGACAGCCATTGTAGCCATTGAAAATGGAAACTTAGATGATGAATATGAAATTGGTGAAGAAGTGAATCAAGCTTGGGGAAGTGGGGTCTATATACATATTGGAGACCACATTAATTTAAGAGATTTATTACATGGATTACTGCTTAGAAGTGGTAATGATGCGGCAAATGTTATTGCTAAAAATATTGGTGGTGATATTCCTCATTTTGTTGAAATGATGAATAAAAAAGCGAAGGATATTGGTATGAATGATAGTGTGTTTTCAAATGCTACTGGCTTGGATGAAGAGGATGCTGGAAATCGTTCGAGTGCCTATGATATGGCTTTGTTAATGTCTTATTGTAGTCAAAATCCTATCTTTAATGATATTGTTATGAAACAAACATATAAAAGAGAAGATGGTGGGGGAACATGGCATAATAAAAATCGTTTGCTTGAAGAATATGAATATTGTGTTGGAGGGAAAACTGGCTTTACCAAGAAAGCGCGTCGTACATTGGTTACAAGAGCTATAAAAAATGATGTTTCGTTAGTTATTGTGACATTGAATTGTGGGAATGATTTTGAATTTCATAAGGCAAAGTATGAGGAATGTTTTGGAAAATATCAGAATATGCTTGTTCTTCCAAAAGGAATTTATCAGTATCATGGTCATTCATTTTTGATTGATGAGGATTTATATTATTGTGGTCAGGAAACTTCAAAAGCATCGTTGCAGGGGGATAATGATTCATTAAAGGTTTATGTTTCACAGAATCAAATCTATGAAGTCAAAAGAGAAATGGGTGTTCAAACAATCTTAAGGTACTGGTTTATCTTGTTAGGAGAATTTGTCAATGGCTAGAGTCTGGAAATGGAGTGTTGTTATTTTCTTGCTAACAGGGTTATTGTTGCATCGTGAAGAAGCCATGATGAATGCTTTGATGGATACACCATATCAGGTTTTTGATTTGGTTATGACAGTCATTTTATCAGCTTGTCTATGGGGTGGTTTTTTAAATATTATTGAGCATACAGGTTTTATGGATTACTTTGGGGTTGTGTTTAAACCTTTATTGAGGCTTATTTATGGACCGGTTATCTATCAGGAACATGTGTATGCTTATGTCTCATCAAATATTGTAGCCAACCTTTTGGGGTTAGGCTCATTAGCGACTTTGAGTGGAATTAAAGCTTTTCAAAGACTCAATGAACTGAATCCATCATCTACTCGTCCCTCTCGACAAATGTTAACACTGGTTATTATCAATACTGCTGGTTTATGTCTATTTCCATCTTCACTGATTATGTTAAGAAAACAATTTGGGTCAACTGATCTTTATGCATTTTATCCATATATGTTAATTATCTCTATAACAATTATCATCATTGGCTTGGTTCTTCAAAGGGTGATAGATCATGAATAGAGCTATTATTATTTTCTTGATTATTGTTTTTATTGATGGACTTATGAAAAGGTGTAATCTTTTTGAATTGTTTATTGATGGAGTGAAAGATGCTTTGACTTTAGTGAAACCAATCTTTACAACTTTAATGGCCTTTATGTTATTTGTTGGATTGTTACGAAGCAGTGGCACAATAGATGTTTTAAGTTCATTGTTTCAACCTTTGATACAAGCAATTGGGATTCCGATTGATGTCTTTGTTTTAGGGATGTTGAGACCAATTAGTGCTAATGCCTCTTTATCTTTTTTGTACTCTATTTATGAAGTTTTTGGGGTTGATCATCCTTTAAGTTTATTATCAACCTTGATTCAAAGTGGTAGTGATACCACAATGTATGTCATTACTCTTTATTTTTCTTCTATAAAAATGAAAAATACGCGTTACGCTTTATGGGTTGGATTAACAATGGACTTCTTATCAGTTCTCTTTGCGATTATGATTTATTTAAAAATGTTTGTTTAATTTTTGAATATGTGTATAATGGTATGGGAAGGGACGTGATACTATGGAAAGACTACAAAAGGCAATTGCTGCAAGTGGATATACTTCACGTAGAAAAGCAGAAGATTTAATTGCGGCTGGAAGAGTCAAAGTCAATGGTGAGGTCATAAGTGAATTAGGGTTCAAAGTCAAAAAGGGCGATATGATCATGATTGATGATAAAGCTTTAAAAGGAGAAAATAAAGTTTACTATGTTTTCTATAAACCAAAGGGTTGTATATGTTCATTAAGTGATGAATTAGGAAGATCTACAGTTATAGATTATTTTCCTGAAGTTGAAGAACGTATTTATCCAGTTGGAAGATTGGATTATGACACAACAGGTGTCTTGCTAATGAGTAATGATGGCGAGTTTGCAAATCTTATGATGCATCCTTCATCGCATTTGGAAAAAGTTTATGAAGTGTCAGTAAGTGGATTGGTACAAGGAGAAACATTGCATAAATTAGAAAAAGGTGTCTATTTAGAAGGAACAAAAACTTTACCTTGTAAAATCAAAGTCACTCATAAAGATATTGAACACAAAACAACTATTTTAATGATTAAGCTCGTTGAAGGGAAAAACAGACAAGTTAAGAAGATGTTTGAAGCGATGGGACATAAAGTCAAAAGATTACATCGTCTTCAAGTGGGAACGATTAATTTAAAAGGATTAACACCAGGACATTATCGTCTTTTAAAACCACAGGAAGTTAAAGAGTTAAAAACCATGGCTATGGCTAAAAAAACTTCAGTGAAAAAAAGATAATTGTATAATTGTAGAATGTCTTGCATGAGACATTCTTTTCTTGTCAATATTTGTATGATAAAGTTTATTGAAGAAAAATGAGATATGGTTATAATGATAGACAAGGAGGTATTGATATGCGTAGTGTTGTTTTAGATGAGGAAAAGGCGAATCTATGTGGAATCTGTGGTGCAAAAGAACCATTTATAGAATATAAAGAGATTGAAGGGGTTCATTTTATTTGGTGTAATAAATGTAATACAATTACTTTTTTTAAACAGCCCCAAAGTCTTGAAAAGAAACAATTGATTGAAAATGAAATGAATTTTTACAAACCAACTGATAAAAAATAAAATGATTCTGTATCAGAGTGGAGAGGAAGTTATTCAATGACTTCCTTTTTCTTATATCCTCATTTAATATGAAAAAATGCTTTTTATTTCTAGGGTTCATATAAAAATTAATATTGAATAATAACTTTAAGTATGTGAAAAATAAAAAGGACCATAACAATAATGTTACGGTCTCACTATTTTATTCATTAACTATAGCAGCTACTGGACAAGATTCCATTGCTTCTTTAGCAGAATCTTCTAATTCAGCAGGAACTTCACCAATGATGTTTTCAGCCAATCCATCATCATTTAAATCAAAAACTTCTGGACATACTGCAGTACAAGCTCCGCATCCAATACAACTTTCATTTACTTTATACATTTTTTATTCCTCCTATTTATTTCTATCATCATTATAAACTAATTATAATTATTTTTAAAGATTATTTTATAATTTTTATAGTTATGTTATAATGGGGAAGGTGATAAAATATGGAAAAACAAACAAGAATCAATAAATATAAAGATTTAAGAGAAGAAATGAAAGAAGAAGTAGCCATTGATCGTCGTGTTGTTACAACATCAACAGATGAAGATGATGATTTTTTAGCATTTCTTCCCCATGCAGAAAAACCTAAATTGGATGATACTTTAATGGAACCATTATCTTATGAAACGTTAAATAAAGATAATGAAGATGTGAAATCAGCGTTGAATGAAGCTAAAGTCAATGTAGGGAAAGAACAGTATAATACACGTTTAGATATCTTAAGCAAGATTAAACAAGATGATAGTGATTATATTCCTGCTCATGAATATCGTACGCAAGACTTTTCACAGGGACATGTTGTGAAGGAAGAGCCACAGAAAAAAATGTCTTTGTTAGAAAAGTTAGCGGCTATGTCTCCTGAGGAGGATGCCGAAGAACTTAAGAGATATGAAGAAGATCTCACAATTGCGGATTTGATGAAAGATCAAAAGAAAAAAAAGAAAGCAAAACCAGTTGTTGAAGAGACACTTAAAGCACCAGTTCAAGAAAAACCAAAACGTCAACGTCAAAGAGTTATTGAAGAACCGGTTGTCTATGATGAAGATGATGAACATGAAGATAGTAAAGTTGTTACTATTTTGAATTATGTGATTATTGTGTTTATTGTTATCTTTATTGTTTTGGCAGGTTTTATTGTGAAACAGTTATTGTTTTAAAACTAAGGGGAAACCTTAGTTTTTTAAGGAGGAAATGAAGATGAAGAAAATTTCAATTGCAATAGATGGTCCAGCAGCAGCAGGTAAGTCTACCATTGCTAAGTTAGTTGCTAGAAACTTAAATTATACGTACATAGATACTGGAGCAATGTATCGCTGTGTTGCTTATTGTGCATTAAAGAATCATGTTAATTTTGATGATGAAACTGGAGTAAGCGCATTGTTAAAAAATATTGATATTCGGATGTTGCCAGATGGAACTATTCATTTAAATCAAGAAGATGTGACATCATTAATTAGAGAAAATGAAGTATCTATGGGTGCAAGTTTGGTTTCTAAATATCAGGCAGTTAGAGAGTTTCTTGTTGATAAACAACGAGAGATGGCTCAAGGTGGAGGCGTTATTTTAGATGGCAGAGATATTGGCACTGTTGTTTTGAAGGATGCTGAACTTAAAATATATCAGATTGCAAGTATTGAATGTCGTGCAATGCGTAGACATAAGGAAAATATGGAAAGAGGTATTGCTTCTGATTTAGAAGCTATTAAGGCTGAAATTGCATTGCGTGATGAACAAGATATGACAAGAGAAATCTCGCCACTTAAAAAGGCAGATGATGCTATTGAAATTGATACTTCAGATATGACTTTAGATGAAGTTGTTGCTCATGTGATGAATTTGGTTGCTCAAAGAGTATAAAAAAGAAAGGAAGTGAATGTTTATGATTCAGGGAGTTGTGGCGATTGTTGGTCGTGCAAATGTTGGGAAATCGACGATATTTAATCGTATTGTTGGAGAAAGAGTGTCTATTGTGGAAGATATACCAGGTGTCACACGTGATCGTATTTATGCAAATGCATCATGGTTAACACGTGATTTTCGTCTCATAGATACTGGCGGTATTGAACTAGAAGATGCTTCATTTACAGAACAAATTAAAATGCAAGCTGAAATTGCAATTGAAGAAGCTGATGTTATTTTATTTGTTGTGAATGGTCGTGAAGGTATAACAAGAGAAGATGCCTTTGTTGCAAGAATGCTGCAAAAATCTAAAAAGCCAATTGTCTTGGCTGTCAATAAGATTGATGATCAGGTCTATAAAGATAATATTTATGATTTTTATAATTTAGGTGTTGGTGATCCTATTGCTGTTTCAGGGAGTCATGGAATTGGAATTGGTGATATCTTAGACCAAATTATTCATCTCATGCCAGAGAGTGAAGACCATCGTGAAGAGGATGAAATTCGTTTTTCAATAATTGGGAGACCTAATGTAGGGAAATCATCATTAACCAATGCATTATTAGGAGAAGAACGTGTTATTGTATCTGATATTGAAGGAACAACACGTGATGCTATTGATACAGCATTTGAAAAAGATGGTCAGAAATATCGGGTTATTGATACAGCGGGAATGCGTAAAAAAGGAAAAGTCTATGAAAATATTGAAAAGTATTCTATATTAAGGGCTTTATCTGCGGTAGAAAAAAGTGATGTCGTTTTGGTTGTCATTGATGGTGAGCGTGGTGTTGTTGAACAGGATAAGCATGTTGCTGGGAATGCTCATGAAGCAGGACGTGGTGTTATTTTGGTCGTGAATAAATGGGATTTGGTTCAAAAAGATGGCAAAACAATGCAAAAGATGGAAAAAGAGTTGCGTGAACAGTTTAAGTATTTAGATTATGCGCCAATTGTATTTACATCTGCAAAAGAAAAAAAACGTATTGATTTGTTATTTCCATTGATTCAAGAAGTTTATGCCAATAATCGAAAACGTGTCACAACAAGTGTATTAAATGATGTTTTGATTGATGCTCAAGCTATGAATCCAACGACAACATTTAATGGTGGACGTTTAAAAATTTATTATGTGAATCAAGTAAGTGTCTGTCCACCAACATTTGTCTTATTTACGAATGACCCAATGTATTTGCATTTTAGTTATAAACGTTATTTAGAAAACAGATTACGTGAAGCCTTTGGATTTGAAGGTACACCTATTCATATTATTGCAAGAAAGAGGGATTAAAATGAGTAAAATTGCCATTCTAGGAACTGGAAGCTGGGCAACTGGACTTGCTCGTGTACTTAATGATAATGGTCATGAAATCATGATGTATGGTATTGACCAAAGTGAAATTGATGATATTAATATTAGACACTGCAATTATAAATATTTTAAAGATGTGCAATTGGAAAAAGGGATAGTTGCTTCTTTGTCTTTGGAAAAGACATTGGCAGATGCTTCTTATATCTTAATAACAATTCCTACCCAATTTGTTAAAGATACACTGCTTAAAGTCAAATCTTTATTAAAAGAAAAGGTGACTGTTATTAATGCTGCTAAAGGTTTTGATATGAATACCAATATGCGCATGTCTGAGACAATTAGAGATGTTTTTACTGATTCTGAAATTAATCCAGTTGTTTCACTGATTGGTCCTTCACATGCTGAAGAGGTTGTTGAAAGAATATTGACTGCTGTTTGTTCAGTATCTTTAGATGAGAAAACTGCACAAGATGTACAAAAATTATTTTCTAATCAATATTTTAGAGTATATACATCTAATGATGAAATTGGTGCTGAGTATGGAGCAGCATATAAAAATGTTATTGCAGTAGCATCTGGTATTATTGCTGGTTTGGGATATGGTGATAATACAAGAGCGGCATTAATAACAAGGGGTTTGTATGAAATGAGTTTATATGGCGTTGTGAAAGGTGGACAGCGTGAAACGTATTTTGGATTAACTGGAATTGGTGATTTGATTGTCACATGTTCATCTGTTCATTCACGCAATTATCAGGCTGGACTTGAAATTGGTGAAAGCAATCGGGCAATTGATTTTATGGCTCACAATACGAAAACATGCGAAGGTGTAAGAACATGTAAGGTTATTCATGATGATGTTTCACAAAACAATTATGGTATTGAAACGCCTATTGTGGATGCTGTCTATCGTGTTCTTTATGAGAATGCTGATCCTAAGGCAACTGTTGCTGAATTAATGGCAAGAGATTTAAAGTCTGAACAATTATAAAAGAGTTGCATATATTATCCTAGGTGATCAAATTGGATAAACAAGATAAATTATTAGATAAAGTTTCTAGTAAAACACATGTTTCTAAATCAGATATTCTGTCTTTGGCAAATGATCTTCAAACAAAAGATTTAAATAACCAAGACAATATTAAAGATTTCGTCAATAAAATTTCAAAATTGACAAATAAACAAGTGCGACCAGAACAAATGAATAAGATTATTAATATCATTCAAAACAATCAAGTGCCAACTGATATTGATAAATTTATGTAGAGTCCTCATGGACTCTTTTTGTTTGAATTTGGTTGAAATAGGTGTATAATAAGATTATGAAATGAGGTGAAAGGATGAATACATTTTCTTGCTAAAACAAATGCATAATAAAGAAGAAAAAAGTAACCTTTTTTGTTATGCCTGCAAGAAGATAGACATCCTTTCATTTATATATACTTTTTTGTATATTTTATTGTGCGACAAGTCTATTTTCTTGTCGCTTTTATTTATACAAAGGAGGTATGTGTATGGCACTTATACAAGTGAAAAATTTAAGTTTTTGTTATGATGGAAGTTATGAATATATTTTTGATGATGTTTCTTTTGTGTTCGATTCGTCTTTTAAGACAGCTTTAATTGGTAGAAATGCAAGAGGAAAAACAACTTTTTTAAAACTGTTAAGGGGTGAATATGAATATCATGGTGAGATTATTAAGAGTGAGGATTGTGAATATTTTCCTTATTCTATTGAGGATATTAAGCAATATACTATTGATATTTGTTATGAAATAGATGCTCATCTTCAACAGTGGGAATTAGAAAGAGAATTGAATTTTTTAGAAGTTGATAGTGATGATGTTTTTTATCGACCATTTGAGACGTTGTCTAAAGGTGAACAGACAAAGGTTTTGTTAGCTGTATTGTTTTTAAAACATAATGCTTTTTTATTGATTGATGAACCAACTAATCATTTAGATCAATCTTCTCGAGAAATTGTTGCACGTTATTTGAAACGACAAACAGGATTTCTTTTGGTCAGTCATGATCGTCATTTTATTGATATGTGTTGTGATCATATTATTGCTATTAATCCTACATCTATAGAAGTCATGAATGGGAATTTTTCAACGTGGTATTTTGAAAAACAGAAGAGAGATGAATGGGAATTAGCTCAAAACAGTAAGTTAAAAAAAGATATTATGAAGATGGAAATATCTCGTAGAAGAACTGCAAATTGGTCTGACCAGGTAGAAAAGTCTAAAATTGGTGCTGCTGATAAGGGCTATGTTGGACATATGGCAGCAAAAATGATGAAAAGGTCTAAGAATATAGAGAAGCGTAGAAATAAGGCTATAGAAGAGAAAAAGGAGCTTTTAAAGGATATTGAAGAATATGATGACTTAAAAATCTTTCCTGAGCGTTACTTTCAACCCATTCTTATCTCCTTTTCACATATGTCTTTATTCTATGAAAACAAAATTTTATTTGAGGATTTGAGTTTTGTAATCATGAATCAGGATCGGGTCCTTTTAAAAGGGAAGAATGGTTGTGGTAAATCAAGTGTGATTTCATTCATATTGAATCAAGGTGTTCAATGTCAAGGTGATTATATGATAGGGAGCCGGTTGAAAATATCCTATGTTCCTCAAGATTGTTCTCATATTATAGGGGATATGGATGATTTTATTTGTTCTTATCATGTTGATATAACACTGGTCAAAACAATCTTAAGAAAACTTGGATTTTCTCGTTTACATTTTGAAAGAAGATTAGAAGAACTCTCAGAGGGACAGAAGAAGAAAATGATGATTGCTATCTCTTTGGCCACTTCAGCTCATCTTTATATATGGGACGAACCTTTAAATTATATTGATATTTTTTCAAGAATACAGATTGAAAAACTGATATTAGAATATCAGCCAACATTATTATTTGTAGAACATGATACTTTTTTCCAAGAATCAATAGCAACCAAAATTATTGATTTTGATGAACTTATTTGACAAAAGAATATGTAACCTTTACAATAAGAAAGAGAAATAGAAGGGGATTGTATATGAAAAATTTAGTCGTTACAGATAAAGATATTTCTAATCAGTTGTTTAAGAATTCAGTCATTGTCAATCTAAACAACATCAATTATTCTTCGTGTACAGGCGGGCTTGAATGTTTAAAATGTGAAGGTGCATGTTATTTTAAAGATGATATGAGTATTATTTCTAAATGGATGAATGATTGTCAATTAATTGTTTATATTACTAGAATTAAATATGGATGTTTTGATGTGCCATTTAAAAAAATGTTGGAACGTCTGGTCGTAAATCATGAACCTTACTATTCTATGGTTGATGGAGAGACTTGTCATCTTGGGATTAGTCAGTTAAAAAAGAAATTGTTGGTTATTAGTTATGGTGATGCTACTGATGATGAAAAAAAGATGTTTAAAGATTTGTTAGATGAATCTACACTTGGTTACACTTATTCATCAGTAGATGCTTATTTCTGTGAAGAATATGAATTAGAAGATACGCTTCAAACATTTGGAGGTGTTGATCATGGCTAAAATTCTTTTGATAAGTTCTGGACTTAAGCATGCTCAAGATTTTGTTGAACCTTTTTTAAAACGTTTAGAAGTTTATCTAAATTCTAAAGCGGATTGTGATTGTATAGATGTCAGAAGGGCTGAAACATTTGATGAAAGAACCTTTTTTGAATATGATCAGGTTGTCTTCTTATTTTCAACTGCAATGAATTCAATTCCTTCATCAACATTAGAGATTTTTCAAAAATTAGAATTACAATCAAAAAACCATACTGAAATCTATGCTTTAATTGCATGTGATGAGTATGAAGCAGAAAAATGTAATTTATCAGAACGTATTATTCAAAAATGGTGTCAAAGAGAAGACTTAAAGTTTCAAGGATCTTTGAAAATAGGTTCTGCATTCTTTATTATGAAGAGTGCATCTAAATTTGTTGTCTCAAATTATATTAAAGATTTTGCCACTGCTATTGGAAAACATGAATCTGTTGATTTGAAAGTGTCTATGTTAACGGATAAGATTTTTATGAAAACAGCAAATAAGTATTGGAATAAGGAAATTCGTAAGAAATACAAAGAAAAAATGAAGAAGTAAGAAAAAAACTCAGTTTATTATGAACTGTCTTGTCAAATAGGTAGTGTAAGAAATACAACACTGACTAGAGAAAGGCATATATCATTAATAAATTGAGTTTTTAAATATAAAATTTTAACTTGTTATAGGGAATAAGTCATTGATTTAAATTTTCTTGGATTCTAAATTGAATGATTTCTTTAATTAATTCAATTGGTAAATCTTGATGAAGAGCAAAACGAATCGTGTTTTTGTTATTGGTGGAATAATCAGAAAGTCTTTCTTTGAAATGTTCAATAGCTGATGGGGAGCAATAAAAACCAAGATGCTTTTTATTCATTGCAAATTGAACAAGAAAGCCTTTGTAATAATAAGTTGGAACACCCCATGATAGTTTCTCTTTTCCATCTGGAATGAGTTCTTGTATTATTGCTCTTAATTGATAAAGTTTTTTTTGAGAATGAGAATCATATTGTTGAATATAAATGTCAATATCATCCATGCTGCAGTATCTCCTTAATATAATCAACAGGTAACCCCATACGTTTTGCTGCGTCTTCATAAGATAAACCTTGGCTCAAAAAACGCTTAAGAACTTTTTTCATGCTTTCACCAACTTCAATCATATGTCCGTCAGGATCATAAAATCGAACGACTCTTTGACCCCATGCATATTCTTTGAGGGGATGAACAAGCGGAATATTACGAGCGTTTAATATATTCATAAAGTCATCAATATCTTCAGTATCGAAGCATAATTCATAGGCATGATTTTGAGTCACAATTTCACCACTGTTTTTTCTAATAATATCTTTCCAGATTTCGTAAGATTGAAGAACAATTCCTGCTGATAGTGTTACGCTGCCATGAAAATCCAATAAAACTCTTAGACCTAAAACATGTTTATAAAAATGTTTTGATACATTTAAATCTTTAACAATTAATAATGTATTTTTGTATTTCACTGGAACTCACCTCGTAGAACTATTTTATCATAAAAGTGAATCTGTGAACATATTTAATACTAAAGAGGAAAGAAAATCTCTTTAATGTCACATATGTTCTAAATAACAATTATTTTCATATATTGATGTGTAAGAAGGAGGAAGTATATGCAAACAATCGATATACTTAAAGACATAGGTAAAAGATGTGATGGGGATATTTATTTAGGAGTTGTTGGACCAGTCAGAGTTGGGAAATCTTCATTTATTAAACGTTTTATGGAAATGGCGGTTATTCCTTATATTGATGATCCAGATGCAAGAATTCGTGCAACTGATGAGCTTCCACAATCTGGAGAAGGAAAAATGATTATGACTGTGGAACCAAAATTTGTGCCTAATCAGGCAGCACGTATTTTTGTAGAAGAAAATCTCGGTGTAAATATTCGTTTGGTGGATTGCGTTGGTTATGTGATTGATGGTGCAAAAGGATATCAAGATGAACAGGGAATACGTTATGTGAAAACGCCATGGTATTTAGAAGCGATTCCATTTGATGAAGCCGCTAAAATTGGGACACAAAAAGTTATTCAAGATCATTCAACAATTGGTATTGTAATGACGTGTGATGGTTCTATCTGTGAAATTCCAGCAGCAGATTATGTTCAAGCTACTGATGATGTAATTCAGGAACTTAAAGAAATTGGAAAGCCATTTGTCATTGTGGTTAATTCTAAAGATCCAAGGAGCATTCAATGTACACAATTGGTAGAAGATTTAAAACAAAAACATGATGTTCCAGTTGTAGCGTTAAAAGTCAATGAAATGACAAGTGATGATATTACACATTTATTAAAAGAAGCTTTATTTGAATTTCCAATCAATGAAGTTCAAATTGAAGTTCCTCGTTGGATAGCGTTGATGGATTCAACACATTGGTTAAAACAAACTTTAGATGAATCATTAGAACAATCTTTACAGGAAATCAGTCGTTTTAGAGATGTTGAGAAGATTGCTTCAAGTATGAGTGAATTTGATTTTATTGATAAAGCATATTTATCTTCAATTGATACATCATCTTCATCTGCCTGTTTAAGAATTAAAGAGAGAAAAGGCCTTTATAATGAAATTCTAAATGAAATTCTTGGACAAGATCGTTTTGACTCAGCAATGTTTTTAAAACAAATGCAGGAATTAATGCAGATGAGTAAAGAGTATCAAGCATATCAAAGTGCTATCAAGATGGTTAAACAGACAGGTTATGGCTATGCGTTGCCAATTATGGATGATATTGAATTGAGCGATCCTGAAGTTATTAAACAGGGACCACGTTATGGTATGAAACTTGTTTCAACAGCTTCTACAATTCATATGATTAAAGTTGATATAGAATCTACGTTTGAACCAATAATTGGCTCAAAAGAGCAGGCTGAAGCATTTATTCAATATTTACAAAGCCATGGTGAAAGTAATAAAGAAGCTATATTTGATTGTGATGTCTTTGGACGTAAATTAGGTGATTTAATTAATGAAGGTATGCGTGTGAAATTAGCTTCTATGAATGAAACCGCTTGTATTCGTGTGCATGATATTCTGAGTAAAATTGTGAATAAAGGTAAGACAAATGTAATTGCAATAGTTTTATAAATTTGTTGTTGCAAGGGTGAATTTGAAATGTTATACTACTACTTAGATTTAAGTAGGAGGCAATTTACAAATGAACAAAAAAGAACTTATTGACATCGTTTCACAAAAGAAAGATTTAACGAAAAAAGATGCTGAAGCGTTAGTGGATACAGTTTTCGATACAATGATTGAAAGTATTTTAGAAGGAGATAAAGTTTTAATCTCAGGATTTGGAACTTTCAAAGTCAATAGTCGAAAAGAACGTAAAGGTGTAAGTCCAAAAACAAAAGAAATGATGATCATTCCAGCAAGTAAAACTGTTTCATTTAAACCAAGTAATAGATTAAAAGATGCAATGAATTAAAATTGCATCTTTTCTTTATATTCTGTTCATAATTGTTGTATAATATAAATATATGAGGTGATGAAAGATGATGCCATTTTTTTATGGTTTTTATGGAAATTCTTATTATTTGTTTGGAACAATACTTGTATTGATTGCGGCTGTGCTAGCAATTTGGGCACAAATGAAAGTTCAATCAACATATTCACGCTATAAAAAGATTCCTAACAGTAAAGGAATTACAGGTGCACAGATTGCAAGAGAGATTTTAGATAGTGAAGGACTTTATGATATTCAGATTTTTGAAGTCAAAGGAAATTTAAGTGATCATTATAATCCTGGTAAAAAGACTATCAATTTGTCTACAGATATCTATCAAGGAACATCTATTGCAGCTTTAGCAGTAGCGGCCCATGAATGTGGTCATGCAATTCAGTATAAAGAAAAATATGTACCAATAACGCTTAGAAATGCTATTCTACCAATTGCCAATGTTGGTCAATATTTAGGATGGATTGCTATTTTTATTGGACTCGCTTTGAGTAATACGAATCTGGCTTGGATTGGATTTGCTGCAATGTGTGGAATTTTAGCGTTTCAAGTTGTCACTTTACCTGTAGAGTTTAATGCTTCAAGTCGTGCATTAACGATTTTAAGAACGCGTTATTTAAGTGATGGTGAGTATGGTGGAGCCAAAAGCATGTTGTCAGCAGCAGCAATGACTTATGTTGCAGCTATGATTTCTACATTAATGAGTATGCTTAGAATTTTCCTGGTTATTTTAGGAAGTTCAAGGAGAGATTAAAGACCGTAAGGTCTTTTCATTTTCACTTTTCATTTGGGAGTGATTGTTATATAATAGAAACACTGGAGGTGCATTTAATGAAGAAACATTTATTTAGATTATCGGTTATTGTTTTAGTTATAGTTTTGGCTGTTGTTTCTTTCTATATGTTATATGTCCATGTACCTTATTATAATTATCATCATGGTTTAGATGAAATTAGAAATGAAATTTGTGAAAAAAACAATTATGAATATTTAGATTATTTTAATGAGTATCATGGTAAAGAAACATATTATATATTAAAAGTTAAAATAAATGATATGGAAGCGTATGTTGCTTATAATCAAAAACAGGAACTTGTTGATACTTATCAGGGGGATATTGCGTCACAAGATGTTGTAAAGCAGGCGATTGCAACAAGATATAAGGAACAAAAGGTACAAATGAATGAATTAGATGTTGCTTATGAAAATAATAAGTTTGTTTATTATGGAAAATATCAAACAAAAGACACTTTGTGGTATGTATATTATGGTTTAAATGATGGTGAATTTGTAAAAATGGTGAAGCTTGGAGATTGATTGTATGGATGAATTATTAAATAGTCAATGTATTGATTTTAGGAAATTATTAATATTGAAAGCAAAATCATTGAAAATAACAGATCAGGAGTGTTTTTTACTTTTAGTTATTATGACAATGAATGATATTGGAATGAAGCCTATTACACCTTCTCAAATTGGTCAACTTTGTTCTTTATCGTTGCAACAAATTGATAAAACGTTAATTTCACTTGTTGATAAGCATTTTATAGCAAGAAAAAGAGGGACGTTGGATTTATTACCAATTCAAAAAATGCTTTTGAATCAAAGTGTTGAAGAAGAAAAGGATGTTGATTTGCTCTCGATTTTTGAAAATGCATTTGGAAGAAGCTTAAATCAAATGGAACTGGAGATTATTAATACTTTTAAAAGATCGGGTTATGATGATCAGATGATTTTAGATGCTTTAAATGAATCAGTGAAAGCAGGAGTTATTAATTTTAGATATATAGAAAAGATTCTTGATAACTGGTCTAGATATGGTGTAAAAAAACGTTATGCACCAAGTACTCCAACTGTTAGACAAGATGTAGATCAAAATATAAAGGATTATAAATGGTGGGCGGAAGATGAATAAAGAAAAAGTAACACGTATATTAAATGAATTTGATCGTATGTTTCCAGATGCTGCATGTGAACTTGTCCATGATAATGAATTGGAATTACTTATTGCAGTTATGTTATCAGCTCAAACAACAGATGCAAGTGTTAATAAATTAACAAAAACTTTATTTCAAAAATATCATACAGTAGAGGATTATGCTCATGCACCAATAGAACAATTAGAAAATGATTTGCGTAGCATTGGTTTGTATCGTAATAAGGCGAAAAATGTCAAAGCAATGGCACAGCAATTGATTGTGGAATTTGGTGGGCAAGTTCCATGTGACCATGATGCATTACAAACATTGCCTGGGGTTGGCCGTAAAACGGCAAATGTAGTTGTTTCAGAAGGATTTAAGGTTCCGGCTATTGCGGTTGATACTCATGTCGAACGTATCTCAAAAAGGCTAGGATTTGCTTTGAAAAAGGATTCTGTATTAACAGTAGAAAAGAAGTTGATGAAAGCTGTTCCTAAAGAACGTTGGATTAAAACTCATCATCAAATGATATTTTTTGGCAGGTATCATTGTAAATCAATGAATCCAATGTGTCAGGATTGCCATTTGATAGATATTTGTAAAGAACCCAAAAGAAAAAAATTTATAATTAATGAGTCAGCTTAGTCTGACTTTTTTTGACAGATAATTTATCATAATAGTGCAATACAATTAAAAAACTCATAGAAATGACTATCTTAATATGTAAGAAATCTAACAATTAACAGACAGTCATTACTATGAATCATTAAATTGGAGAAGGTAAATAATTAGATAATTTATATTTAATGAAGAATCAACCTAGAAAATGTTTCAATTATTTTGCAAAATCATAGATAGAAAAAAGAACATCAACAGTGATGTTCTTTCTTCTTTTATGCAGCTGGCGTTGTAGCTTCCGGTGTTGTAAACTCATAAGGAGCTAATGTGTTTGTCTGTCCAGCACTTGTTGTTTCTGTCATTGTAATTGTATATTTTGTGGCAGGTGTCAAAGAACTGAAAGTAACTTGACCAGAAGTCGATATTGTTTTTGCTTCACCGCCATTAATAGAAAGACTTACGCTATTACCTGTAGGAATATTCATTTGTAATACAAGTGTAGTTGATGTTAGACTTACTTGTGAATAGGTTGTTCCAATAGTATTTCCCTCAACCGTTACAGTTTGGGTTAATTTATTTGAAGTTCCACTACTGCTTTCAAATGCATAGTATCCTGTAACTGTATAGGTATTACCAGGTGTAGGTGTAAAGTTCAAAGTTGCTGTATTTGTACTCAGTTTTTGACTATGAACAATTTTTCCTGTTGCATCTGCAACTTCAGCAACATAAACAACTTTTCCATAAATTTGATTGATATCACCTAAGTATGGAACTGTATACTTTCCAAATTTTTTCGTTGGTGTTGCATCCTGAGTCATTGAGACAGGATCGTATTCCGCAAAATTAACATTGATTTTTCCTTCAACAAGAGATGCGGTAAAACTTGCTAATTCTTTTAATGAAGCACCACTTGCAGAACCACTTGGTGTATTTGATTTTTTAAACCATCCAGAGACAACACGGTCACTTGGAACACCATCACCTGGAGCTACATATGGATAAATACCAGAGATACATGATGCTTTGACAACCCCAGAAGGTTTTGAAGGATAAGAATTCTTCAATCCACCTTTATGAACAGTTTTAGCAATAATGGCAGCAATTTTATTTGCGTCTGAATTGCTTTTTAAAACTTGAGGATTTTTACTATCATAACCTGTCCAGACACTCCATGCATAATCTGGTGAAAATGCTGCCATCCAACCATCTCTATTTTCACCAGCAAGTTTTTTGTTTGACAAATCATTCGGGAAGTTAGAAGTACCAGACTTTGCCCCAATGTTATAACCAAGGTTTAATGCGTTATACATTGCACTTCCACCTTCTTTAACATAACTTGTCATGATATCACGAATCATAAACGCTGATTCTGCTGAGAGTGCTTTTTGTTTTTTGGAATTATAATCTGCTTCTAAATCAATGACTTCACCAGTAGATAATAATTCAATTTTTGTAACTGCATGAGGAGGAATATATGTTCCGCCATTAGCAATGGCGGCGTATGCGGCTGCTTCTTCTTCGGTTGAAACACCAGTACTCCATCCACCAATTGCATATTGTGGACCTAATTTTTCTTCGTACATATCAAAGCCAAAACCTTCAAGATAACTTTTCATTTTGGCATCACCAATACCATTGCCAACGCTATTGCCATAAGCATCTTTCCCAGTAATCACTTCCTGATAAGTCTGGATGGCTGCCAAGTTCCAAGAATTTTTTAAAGCATCTTTAATAGAAAGATCCCCATGAATTTTACCATCATGGTTACCAGGAGCATACTTGCCAGCAATATAAGGAACATCATGAACATAATGAGCAGTTGAATAGTTTAAGAATTCAAATGCAGCAGCATAGGCGATAATTGGTTTTAAAGATGAACCAGGTTGATTTCGTTGACCATATCGTAAATTAGGATCGCTTTTGGCTTTTTCTTTATCGGCTGCGTAAGCATAACTCGTTCCCATTGGGGTATAATCACGGTCTGAAAGAACTCCTACAATGCGGCCAGTTGATGCTTCTAAAACAGTCGCACCTGCTTTAATATTTTTATCTTGATATGTATAATCAATACCGTTTGAAATGTCGTCTAGTTTTTCCTGTAATTCAGTATTGATAGATGTTGTGATTTTCATTGGCGTATCATTTGGATCATAGCCAGTTCTTTCATAAACTTCACGAACGACCTTATCAGCATAAGCTTGATATTTACCGCCAGATGAAATAGGATTATATTTTAATGTATTTTCAACTGGTATAGCTTTTGTTGATTCACATTCTTCAGCTGTAATATATCCATGAAGTTCCATTAAATCTAAAATAATATCTCTACGTTTTTGAGCTTTGTCTAAATTTTTAAATGGATCAAAACTATTTGGGGAATTTAATGTTCCAGCTAATAAAGCGGCTTCTGGTAATGTTAAATTTTGCACTGATTTATCAAAATAGTATCTTGATGCAGCATAAATACCAATGGCTTTATTCCCATATCCAAAATAAATTTTATTCAGATATAATTCTAAAATTTCCTCTTTTGTTGTTTGTGAAGTTGCCTCAATTGCAAGAATGATTTCTCCTGCTTTTCTTTCAATTGTCTGTTCTTCTTTTGGATAATAAGATTTTTTAATTACCTGCTGAGTAATTGTTGAACCTCCACCAGTAATACCACCTGCGACAATATTTCCTAATAAAGCTTTGACAATACGTGGTAAATCAAATCCGTTGTGTTCGAAGAATCGTGAATCTTCTGCTGCGACAACAGCATCGATCATAACTTGGGGAATGTCATCATAAGAAACGTTTTTTCTGACTCCACCTTGACCAAGTGAAAAATACTGATTGTCATTTTCATCTACAAGAAATGATGATTCTTCATTTAATAATTTTTCTTTTGAAAAACCTTCAACCTGTTTAAAAATTCCAAATCCTAAGTAAATAGTTGCTGATGTGACAAGCAAAGCAACTACCACGAGACATGTGATAATAATCTTTTTTCTTTGTTTCTTTTGTTTTTGAATTTGTTGAGGAGACTTTGCTGGTCTCTTTTTCAATTTCAGTTTTTTCATCATTCGTCCTCCTTAAAATACACCTCATCTATGACATTGAGATAATCAAGTCGGGGTTGATACCCTTGAGGAATGATATGCCCCAAAGATTTGATTCTGTCATAGGTCATTGACTTTCTATGAGAATGATAATAATCGCAAATCACATGACTTGCATCAATTAAGTATACCTCATTTAGGCTTGTAAATGCAATAATAATAAAAGCAATTCCACCATGATTGATGATTCTTTGCAAATGATCAATTTGATGTTGAGAGATATTTCCAAATGGAAATGTCTTTGCTTTTGTTTCTTTTGCTTCAAAGTCAACATATTTCTCACGGTAGAGACCATTATAATCAGTTGTAGAAGGTGTTTTGTAATAGGCTTCAACAATTTTAGCTGATTCTCTACGAGGATAGTCAACTTTAACAATCTGAACGGGAGTTGGCTTTTTGTAAATAACTGCCCGATTGTGAATGAGATAATATTCGTTAGATAAAGAAATATCCTCTTCTAGTGACATCCCACGATGTGCAGTATAATGCTTCTGGGAAGTTGAATTGATTGTTAAAATAGGATTTTTCTTCATATTTGGATAGTTAACCATAACTTCTTCCTTTCATTCATTATCTCTTATATTATAACATATATTTTTCACATCTTGTCTAAATTGTGTATAGAATTTGTGTAATTTTACTTTTTTTTAAAAATAACTTGCATTTACAAAGTATTTTTGTGAAAATATGAGGGAGGTAGGTGGATGTATAATGGCTAACAAGATTCAATTAAGTCCTAAAAAAATATTAAACAAACAATTTCAAATAGATTTCAAGGGTTATAGTGCAACAGAAGTTGATTATTTTTTAGATTCTATAGTTGAAGATTATGAAACGTTTGCAAGTATGCTAAATGACTCTTACGATCAAATTGAAAATCTTCAAAAAGAAAATGAAGCATTAAAGATGAAACTTTCTCATTTGGAAAAGGAACGTTTGTTACAACAAGATAACATTCGTGCAATGGAGGAAAACCTTTCTTCAAATGTGGATTTATTAAAAAGAATATCAAGTTTGGAAAAAGAAGTTTATCAAGGCAAGGAATAACCTTGTCTTTTTGTTTGCATTTTTTTGAAAATATAGTACAATAAGTATGCTCATGAGAACCAATTGCTACAACAGTAGAGGAAAGTCCGGGCATCCACAATCTGCGATGATTGTAGTGTTTGTACTGCGTCTAATAAATGCAGGTAGCTTTTTGCTAACGACAGATGGAAGACCTAAACCTTCTGGCAAGGTTGTGAAATCATAAAGTGCCACAGAAACAAATGCGTTTTGAAAAGAACGAATGAAAAGAGGTAAACTCTGCAAGGATGAAACCCAAATTTTGGTAGGGGAATCTAGTTTTGAAGAATTGAATTCAAGACAGAATGCATTATGCATAGATAAATAATTGGTTGAAAAACAGAACTCGGCTTATCAGAATGAGCATATTTTGTCGATGAAAATCGGCTTTTTTTGTTAAAAAAATGTGATGATTGAAAAAAATATTTAAAAAATTCATAACAAGGACATAAATTCATAAAATAATAGTGTTGGTGTTGTAAAAATAGACAATTTATGATTTAATAATATTATTATTGGGTTTATTGCGTATTGATTATACAGGAGGTGCTTTTATGGAAAATATAGGTGCAGATATTCGTCGTCAAAGAGAAGCAAAACATTTAACAATAGAAGAACTTTCTCAAAGGACGAAGATTTCTGTTGCAGTTTTACATGATATTGAAGATGGAAAATTTGATCGTTATAAAGGCGATGAAGCTTATGTTAAAATGTATTTGAAAAAAATATCAAATGTCTTAAGTTTAGATGCTGATATGATGACTCAACAATATATAGATTTAACACAAGAAATTCAAATGGCAGAGATGCAGGATAAAGAAGAATATGAACATAAACACAATGAGGAAGTTGTTAAAAAAGGAAAGAAGTTTTCTTTTGAAGCACCACAACTGACAAGAAAGCCATCCGTTTATGAAGATAAATCACATGTGACAATTGTGAGGGCAGCAATTATTCTGGTTTTGGTATGCTTGGTTATTGTTGTGATTTGGTATGGCTTCTATTCTACACGTTCACAAAGCAAGGATCCATCATTTCAGCCACAGAATCCACCAACAGTTGAAGGTGATGTTAATACTGATCCAAATGATGATAATAACACCAACCTTGGTCAAAATAATACGCCAACAAATACCAATGTTGAAATTACCAGAAATGATCGTTTGGACTTTCGTTTTAAACTTCCATCTGGAACAGACAAGTTTACATTTAAAATAGAGTTTGGAAACAAATCATGGGCACAATTAAGTGTAAATGGGACTCAATACGATGGTTTTGATTCTCGTATTTATGGTCCTAATGCTGATGGTACACCTGAAACAGTTGAACTTGAATTTACTGTTGCTGATTTTGAAAATTTAACATTGAAAAATGGATATAGTGCGGGACATCACTATTATATTAATGGACAAGAAATTCCATTGACTGAAGATGATGTTTCATATAGTGTCTCAACTTTAAAATTAACATTAGAGAAGGAATAAGATGAATTTACCTAATAAATTAACAACTGTACGTTTGGTTAGTGTCCCATTGTTTGTCATTATTTATTTAATACCTTATCAATCGTTAGGCATATCAATGCCTACTTTTGATATTTTATCAACACAATTATCATTATTAGATATTATTTTGTTTGTTATCTTTGGATTATCGGCATTGACTGATTATCTAGATGGTTATTTGGCAAGAAAGAACAATCTTGTGACAACATTTGGAAAGTTTATTGATCCAATTGCTGATAAGTTAATTGTAAATACAGCATTATTGTTATTAGCATCATCAAATCATATCACGATAGTGATTCCAATTATTATGATTGCAAGAGATACAATTGTTGATGCTATTCGTCTGGTGGCGAGTCAAAAGAATGTGGTTTTGGCTGCCAGTCTACTTGGAAAAGCAAAGACGATGACTCAAATGCTTGCTATTGCAATTTTATTGTTAAATAATGTTATCTTTAGTGCCATTGGTATTCCAATGGACCAGATCATGATTTGGTTAGCCACAATGATATCTGTTATTAGTGGTATCGATTACTTTATGAAGAATCGTCAATATATTATGGAGAGTATGTAAAATGGATGAATTGGCTGAAATATTAATTGAAAGAGATATTTCGATAAGTAGTGTAGAGAGTTTTACAGTTGGTGGATTTGCTAACAGGATTGGTAGTATCAGTGGTATTTCAGCTGTATATCGTGGCAGTTTGGTAAGTTATCAAACGCGAATTAAGCGTGATGTCTTGCATATAGATGAGAAAATCATTGAAAAGTTTGGTGTTGTTTCAAAAGAAATTGCTGGCTTAATGGCAATTCATGGACAAAGAATGTTTGAAAGTGATTTGTGTATTTCTTTTACTGGAAATGCTGGACCTACTGCAATGGAAGGAAAACCGGTTGGCTTGATTTATATCGGTATTGCCTACGCAGGGGAGATTCATACCTTTTGTTTTGAACTTGCTGGAACAAGAGATGATATTAAAAAACAGGCTATTTTGTTAGGAATTGAAAAAATATTAAATATTTTAAAGAAAAACTGAATATAAAAAGTGAATATAGAAGTAAGGAGGTCATTTCTTATGGCAGAAAAAACAAAGGCAAAAAAGGCAGAAGCCGTTGATGGAAAGAAAGAAAAAGCATTGGCTGATGCAATTACACAGATTGAAAAACAATTTGGAAAAGGTTCAGTTATGAAACTAGGAGATCGTGTTGCTGTTGATATTGATGTGATTCCAACAGGATCATTAACTTTGGATGCAGCATTAGGTATTGGTGGTTATCCTAAAGGACGTATTATTGAAATTTATGGTCCTGAATCAAGTGGGAAAACAACTTTGACATTACATGCTATTGCTGAAGTTCAAAAACAAGGTGGGCGTGCAGCATTTATTGATGCTGAACATGCAATTGACCCTGTTTATGCAAAAAATTTAGGAGTAAATGTTGATGAGTTGATTTTATCTCAACCTGATAGTGGTGAACAAGGTTTGGCTATTGCTGAAACTTTAGTAAAGAGTGATGCTATCGATTTGGTTGTTGTCGATTCAGTTGCAGCGTTGGTTCCACAAGTGGAATTAGATGGTGAAATGAGTGATAATTCAGTAGGGCTTCAGGCACGTTTGATGTCAAAAGCAATGCGTCGTTTATCTGGACTTATGAACAAGACATCTTGCACAATTATTTTTATCAATCAGTTACGTGAAAAGATTGGTGTTATGTATGGAAATCCTGAAACAACAACTGGTGGACGTGCTTTGAAATTTTATTCATCAGTGCGTATTGAAATTAGAAAAAGTGAAGCTATTAAAAATGGTTCAGAAGTTGTTGGAAATAAAGTCAATGTGAAGGTTGTCAAAAATAAGGTTGCGCCACCATTTAGAAATACAAGTTTTGATATCGTTTATGGTAAAGGTATTGCTAGAGATGGTGAAGTGATTGATTTGGCAGTTGATAATGATATTATTGATAAGTCTGGTGCTTGGTATGCATATCAAGGTGAAAAGATTGGTCAAGGTCGTGAAAATGTAAAGATTTTCTTAGCTGAACATCCTGAAATCATGACAGAAATTGAAAATAAGGTGAAGGATGTTTTATTTCCTCATGAAGAAACAAAATAATACAGAAAAATGAAATAATGGAATGGCTTTTGGAAGCCATTCCATTATTTTGATATTTTATTGTCATTTTCACAAAAATACGGTATAATAGATTTGTGTGTGAAACGCACTATAAGAAATTTATCATAGGAAATAGGAGGAATATTATGCCAAGATTGGATGACCCTCTCACTATTTTAACCTATGTTCTAGCAGTTGCAATTGGATTTTTATTGTATTTTGCATTGACAAAAATTAAAGTGTCAAAAGCAAATGTAGATGCAACAAAGATTGTTGAAGAAGCAACTGCCAAAGCTGATAATATAGTAAAGGAAGCAATTCTTGATGCAAAAACACAGGCTTACGAATATAAGCTTGATGCTGAAAAGGATATCAAGGAGCAACGCTTAGAAGTTACTAAATTTGAAAATAAACTATTGCAAAGGGAGCAAAACATCGATCGTAGAGATATTGCTTTACAAGGGAAAGAAGATGTTTTGGATGATAAAGCTAGGCAATTAGAAAAGAAAAGTGAAGAACTAGGTAAATTGGAGGCTCAATTAAAGGAACAAATTGATGCGAAAATTGTGGAATTAGAAAAAATTGCTGCAATGAGCGCCAATGAAGCAAAGGAAGAATTGTTTAAATTAGTAGAACAGAAAATGTCTAAAGAAGTGACTGCTTTTATCAAGGAGCAAGAAGATGAGGCAAAATCAAAAGCTTCTCTTTATGCGAAGGATATCATAGCAGCTGCAATTAATCGTTATTCACAGGAAGAAACAATTGAGCGAACTGTTAATGTGGTAGCTCTACCAAGTGAAGAGATGAAAGGACGTATTATTGGACGTGAAGGTCGTAATATAAAAGCGATTGAAAATGCAACAGGTGTTGAGCTGATTATTGATGATACACCAGAAGCGATTACAATTTCTTGCTTTGATCCAGTCAGAAGAGAGATTGCTCGTCTGTCATTAGAAACTTTAATTCGTGATGGAAGAATTCAACCAGGTCGTATTGAAGAAGTTGTTCAAAAAACGAAAAACGAGCTAAATGAAGTGATTCAAAAAACAGGAGAAGATGCTATTTTTGAATTAGGTTTATCTCGTGTGAATAAAGAAATTGTGATGATGCTTGGAAAATTAAAATATCGTACAAGTTATGGTCAAAATGGTCTTCAGCATTCATTGGAAGTTGCTCATTTTGCTGGTATGATGGCAGCAGAACTTGGATTAAACCAGCAACTTGCTCGTCGAGCAGGATTATTGCATGATTTAGGAAAAGCAGTTGACCATGAAATGGAAGGTAGCCATGTAGAACTCGGTGCTAAATTCGCTAAGAAATATGGTGAAAATGCTACGGTTATTAATGCTATTGAATCTCATCATGGGGATGTTGAACCAACAAGTGTTATTTCTATTCTTGTTGCAGCTGCTGATACATTATCTGCAGCTAGACCAGGAAGTCGTAGTGAAACTATTGAAAATTATATTCAAAGACTTGAGAAATTAGAAGAAATTTCAAAGAGTTTTCAAGGTGTTGATAAAGTCTTTGCAATTCAAGCAGGACGTGAAGTCCGTGTTGTTGTAAAACCTGATAAGGTTGATGATTTGGCAAGTCACAAATTGGCAAGAGAAATCAGGGATAAGATTGAAAATGAATTAACTTATCCTGGGCATATTAAAGTGACTGTTATTCGAGAAATTCGTGCGAATGAAATTGCTAAATAAAAGATAGGTTTTTAAACCTATCTTTTTTTAAAGGAAGGAAGATATAAATGAATATTCTTTTTATAGGAGATGTGTTTTCTTCGATTGGTAGAGAAATGATTGATATGTATTTACCGAAAGTAAAAGAAAAATATCAAGTTGATATGGTTATTGCGAATGTTGAAAATGCAACACATGGAAAAGGACTTATGAAAAAACATTATGAAGAGTTTTTGTTTCAAGGTATTTCTTTGATGACAATGGGAAATCATACTTTTTCAAAAAAAGAATTGCTTGATTATATAGATGAAGCTGATCGTTTGATTGTTCCCTATAATCAACCAAGAGCATTGCCTGGGGTAGGAAGTCGTGAGATTTCTATTAAAGGTAAGCGCGTGAGAGTGACTAATTTATTAGGATTAACATTTATGGATGGGAAATCGCAAAATCCATTTGAGGCTATTGATGACATCTTAAAAGATGATCAAAGTGATATTCATATTGTTGATTTTCATGCTGAGGCTACAAGTGAAAAAATAGCGATGGGATATTATTTAGATGGTCAGGTTTCGGCAGTTCTAGGTACACATACACATGTCCCAACAGCTGATGAAAAGATTTTAGATAAGGGAACAGCTTATCAAAGTGATGTAGGAATGACTGGCCCATATGTCAGTGTGATTGGCTGTGATAAAGAGACAATTATCAAGCGTATGAAAACAGGGTTGATGACACCTTTTCAACCTGCTGAAGGTGAAGGTCAGTTTTTAGCGACATTACTTTGTTTTGACCAGGAAAATCAATGTGAAAAAATAGAGAGAATTTGTATTGACCCATATCATTTTCTATAATCATAATTTATCCTCTTTGCTCATATATTAAGGCAAGGAGGAATTTTTATGGAAATGATTAGAGTATCTTCATCGTCAAAACCTAGCAAGGTAGCAGGGGCTTTAACAAGTCTACTACGAGAACACAAAAGTGTTCAAATACAAGTAATTGGAGCGGCATCGTTGAATCAGGCAATGAAAGCTATTGCAATTGCTAGAGGTTATATTGCTCCAGGTGGCTATGAAATATATTGTATTCCATCATTCTATGATTTAACTATTGATGATCAGGTTATTACATCTTTACGATTAAATGTAGAAATGCATTAAAAGGACTTTCTTTTTTGTGCAAAAATGGGTATAATATATATCGAGAAATACAAGGAGGAAA